>CATPCK010000251.1 GCA_955652655.1 uncultured Ktedonobacteraceae bacterium
ACCAGATACGGGAAAACCTCACCTGTCGAGCGAGCATAGAATAAGCAAGTGAAGCGAGGAGAAGAGTATGGAACATCGACTGTTGGGCCAGACTGGTTTGCAAGTACCGGTGGTCGGAATGGGTACCTGGATTACCTTTGATGTGCGAGGCCAGGCGGCTATAAAGAACGCAAGTGCAGTTGTGGATGCTGCGTTTGCCGCGGGCGCTAACTTCTTCGATTCTTCACCGATGTATGGGCGGGCCGAGCACGTGCTGGGTGAAGTACTGCACGGTCGCCGTGATAAGGCGTTGATCGCCACCAAGGTCTGGGCACAAACAGAGAGTGAAGGCCGGGCCCAGGTAGAGCGGGCGCTGGCGTTTTTCGACCAACACATCGATCTCTACCAGGTCCACAACCTTGTGCTCTGGCAGGAGCACCTCACGATGCTGGAGCGGCTGCGCGATACTGGACAGGTGCATGCAATTGGCGCCACGCACTATCATAGTTCCTTCTTTGGAGAATTGCAGCGCGTCATGCAGACGGGTCGCATTACTGCCATCCAGATTCCCTATAATCCTTTGCAGCGTGAGGTTGAACGACAAATCTTGCCGTTGGCCGCCGATCTTGGTTTGGGCGTCGTTGTCATGCGTCCATTCGCCGAGGGAGAGCTGATGCGCCGTATACCATCCAAAGCCGATATTTTGTCACTTCAGCCCTTTGGAGTGACCACGTGGTCGCAAGCTCTTCTTAAATGGATTCTGAGCGACCCACGTTGCCATGTGGCGATTCCCGCTACCCGCAATCCAGGTCGCATGGCCGAAAATGCAGCCGCAGGAGATCCTCCATGGTTCGGTCCTGAGGAGCGCGCGCTCGTCGCTCGTCTCGTTGCACGCTACTAGTAGAGCAGATCGCATTATGAAAAGCAAAAGCGGTAGAAGTAAGCGATCTAGCGAAGGAAGTAGCCAACACAGGGTTTTGTGATGGGTCATCATTCGGGACGCTGACGCAAAGCACCATTGCTTGGCCATCAAACAGGGAAGCAATCCGAAGTTCACCATCATGTTCCCTTCAGCGTTCACTCTTCACTGTGACGTTGACACTTCCTGATCAGCCTTGCCAACACGGCGATAACGCGCTTCCACCAGAGAATAGACGCCATAGGCAAAAAGCCCAACGGCGACGACACCCAGCAATACCTGACCGAAGCGCTGATGAGCCAGTTCCTGGAGCGCCCCATCCAGACCCTTCGCTTGGCTTGCATTGTTCTGGAAAGCAGCTACGATGAGAAAGATACCGATGATGATGGTCACCACACCCAGAGCAGCATACCCGGCCCTGCCGATGGCAATAATCCATTTCTTCACTTGAACAGGCAACGTTGCTACATTGAGTTGCGCCTGAAACTTGGCGGCGTATGCCGTGTAGAAGAGGTAGCAAGCGACACCAAGAACAAGAAGTCCAACGATGATCACCAGGGCAGGGCCAAAGGGTTGCTTGAGGAGAAGGGCCGTTCCATCCTGGGTGGAGGCGTTGGACCCCTTGCCGCCACTGCCTGAACCCACCACTAACTGGAAAGCACCGTAGGCGAGTGCCGCGTACGTGATCCCAACAGCCGCGTACCCGATTCGCGCGATCAGACCTTTGGCTGAGGTTCCCTTGCCTTCTGTGTCGAACACCGCCTGAATAAAGCACCATAATGCAAAGCCAAAAAGACCAACAGCGACGACGCCGAGCAAAATGGGTCCGAATGGCTGCTGTGC
The DNA here is from genome assembly GCA_955652655.1 of uncultured Ktedonobacteraceae bacterium. GTDB lineage: Bacteria > Chloroflexota > Ktedonobacteria > Ktedonobacterales > Ktedonobacteraceae > UBA11361. Next base: position 1,742 of record CATPCK010000251.1, read on the forward strand.
GATAATGGTGTGGAGTACTCCCTTCTGGTCAGTCACCGCACCGCCAGCACCAATCGCTACCTGTGCAGCTATTCCCCCAATGATGAGGTAGACCACGCCTTTGGCGGCATAGCCGAAACGTGCCAACACTGTCATCCATGGACCAGTCGCGGCGTTGCGCGCCCCACGTTCTGCATTCTGTACGTTTCTCGGGAGAGACGTGTTAGACTTACTCATATTCGTTGCCTTTCAACGGTCCTCTCAGGGAGATCTGATCTCGCCAGCGCATGGTTGAGTTCCCTCTGCAATGAGGAGGTCAGAGACCATCGAGGAGATACCCATGCCAATCGATGCTACGAGCCACTTCTTCTATCCATATCCTTGCGTTTCTCTGATGTAGGGAGAGCATTCAACTGCCAGGAATGGTCGGTCGAGGTGTGCGAGGAGACAACAAGAAAGATGCTCACTCATTCAACTATACTAGATACTATTTTTATTCGCAAGTGAACAATACAATGTCTCAGCATATTTTAATATTAGAAAAATGATGTTATTTCCCTCTGTTACCTTTTATCGAACAGGAGTCGAGCTCGGTTGAGGATGCGCTGCTGGAGGAAAGAGCATGCACTCATTTATCGGTTCTTCCCTGCTCATGTTTTCCTGGTACAGCTGGGTTAACATTTGCGAGTGAAGTGGGTACGGTCCTGAGTGTGATTCGACTCAAAACATGGCTCTGACAAAATCGACGAGAGGAGAGCTTCACCAACGTTTCAGCAGATGCGCTACTTTCCCTTCCAGTGTGACTTCATAACGAATGCGGTCGGGATTGATATCCTGCGTGTGTGAAGCATTTTCTGCTGCGATCACTATATCATGCGGATGAACGATGCGCCAAACATGCTCAATCGCATGCGGTTCAAGCTTCCGGTACAAAAACAGGCGCTTCACTTTGGACTTCTGAGCCAGGTGCTCGGCTCTGCCAAAGGTCTTTTTCGCTTGCTCATCGTCGTAGTACGGGTCATGGAACTCAAACAGGCGCGGCGTTCGCCCGGTATTCCAGCTGCCGAGATAGAGAAATACGACTGGCTTCCCGCCGGCATGATTGATTGCTGAGTGAATAACTGCATCGTTGTGTTCACTCTCAGGCATCAGCACGGCCAGGGTGGAACCGGGCAAGTGTTCTTCACTATGGGTGACCGCTACGGGCAAGTGTTCCTCACGCTTGTGACGGGCATAGTTGAAGTAGGCTATACCCATGCCAACGACGGTGACCGTTCCTCCAAAGGCGGTTGCCAACGGCTTTGCCACCAGGTTCGTTGTCCATGCCGTGACCACCAGTGCCGTCGTCAGCAACCCGATGTAGAATTTGAAGGTGTACCAGGGGTTGAGCATCCTTCCTCCAGCGTACGGCGAAGGCGGCGTCTCTTCTGCCGGTGGATCACTCGTCGATGGGTGTTCAGGTGGGGAAGGAGGCTCTTGCGTGAACGCGGAAGTCCCATCTGATGGGTAAAGACGGTGACGAGCAGAGCGATATCGCTGAGAAAGGCAATGGTCGCTCCTACCAGGCTCACTTTCGCACTTGCGCTAATGCCAATCCAATTGAGAATACCCAGCAGGACA
>CATPCK010000252.1 GCA_955652655.1 uncultured Ktedonobacteraceae bacterium
AAACTGAGGTTCTTCAGGAATCAATAAAAACGACCGGGGCAGTTGTGATGGGCAGACGTGCCTACGACATGGCAGAGGGGGATTTCACGGATTACGAATTTCAAGTACCGATATTTGTCCTTACTCATGATGTTCCAGAAAAGGTGGCCAAAGGAGAGAACGAAAGCTTAACGTTTACCTTCGTCACTGATGGTATTGAAAGTGCTATTGAACAAGCCAAAGCAGCTGCAGGTGACAAATACGTCACGGTAATAGGCGGCGCGAATACCGCTCAGCAGCTCATAAAAGCTGGACTGCTTGACGAAATACAGATTGGCATAGTGCCCGTACTGCTCGGTGAAGGTCTCCGATTGTTCGAGCGTTTAGGCAAGCAAATTGAGCTGGAAAGAACGAGGGTGATAGAGTCCCCTGGGAGAACGGATCTTAGGTTTCGCGTCGTAAAGTAATATAAAGAAGAAATCATAAGGAACTCGACAAACAGGAGGATGGAAATGGTACTTAAGCAGATGAGCAACGGTGGATTGTCCGAGGCGCGGCTTGGCCGCATGCATGACGTCATGGCCGGCTATGTGGAGCGCGGCGAAGTGCCCGGTATCGTCACGCTGGTCAGCCGACGGGGCGAGGTGCATGTCGATGTGATGGGCATGAAGGCGGTCGGCGGCAGCAACCCGATGCGGCGCGACACGATCTTCCGCATCAGCTCGATGACCAAGCCGGTCACGGCTGCTGCGACGATGATCCTCGTGGAGGAATGTAAGGTTCGGCTGGATGAGCCGGTGGATCGGCTGCTGCCCGAACTGGCCGGTCGCAAGGTTCTGAAGCAGCTCGATGGGCCGCTTCAGGACACCGTGCCCGCCAACCGGCCGATCATCGTGCGTGACCTGCTGACCTTCCGCATGGGCTTCGGGCAGATGATGGCGCCGCCGGACGCGTATCCGATCCTGAAGGCGGCGAGCGAGCTGCAGATCGGGATGGGGCCGCCTGCGCCGTCGGCACCGCCTGAGCCGGATGAGTGGATGCGCCGATTGGGGACGCTGCCGCTGATGCACCAGCCGGGCGAGAAGTGGATGTATAATACAGGGTCCGACGTGTTGGGGGTTTTGATCGCGCGCGCCTCGGGCCAGCCGCTGGAGGCGTTCTTGCGCGAACGCATCTTCGAGCCGCTGAGCATGAAGGATACCAGTTTCAGCGTGCCAGCTCCCAAGCTCGACCGGCTGGCGACCAGCTACTGGACCAATTTCGAAACCGGGGCGCTCGAGCTCTATGACGAGGCCAATGGCGGCCAATGGAGCCGCCCGCCTGCATTTCCGTCCGGCGCTGGGGGACTGGTTTCGACTATCGACGACTACCTGGCTTTCGGCCAGATGATGCTGAACCAGGGCAAACACGAAAGCTCGCGCATCCTGTCGAGGCTTTCGGTCGAGACCATGACGACCGACCAGCTGACGCCCGAGCAGAAAGCGGTGTCCGGCCTGGTCCCTGGCTACTTTGACAGCCACGGTTGGGGGTTCGGCGGGTCCGTGGTCAGCAGGCGCGACGACGTGGCGGCGGTTCCCGGACGGTTCGGCTGGGATGGCGGAATGGGCACTTCCTGGTATTCGGATCCCAGGGAGGACATGGTCACCATCCTGATGACCCAGCGCGCCTGGACTTCCCCCAGTCCTCCGGATGTCTGTCTCGACTTCTGGACCTCGGCCTATCAGGCGATCGACGACTGAGGTGCCTCATGGCGAGCGAGGAGCGCAATCGGCTGGGCTATCTTATCCGCTCTCACGTGCTGTTCATGAGTGAATAGTGGCTCATCCGTAACTTCGGTACTAGGGGTTGCTCTGTCTATTCGTATCTCCAAACTCGCTCTATCCCACCAGGGTAATAATGACATATAATCTATGTAAGAGTAACTCACGGAAAGGAACCCACGCCTTTTTGTCGAGGGCAGCTCGATATATGCGTATTGGAGAAGAATATGAATAGCAGATATTCTGCGCTTTCGCACTCCCTACAGGAGATGCAGAGTTCCTCCGTGACACCGAGCGGATCTTTGTGGCTACAGACATTGGCACGTCTAGCTTATGAACCACCACGCGCAGAGTCTCAAAGTGAGATCGAGAAAAAGGAACCTCCTCAGAGCGCGGCACAATCCCAAAGGAACAGCGCTTTAATCCAGCTATTGAGGTCCTGGCGCGAAGGTGATGAGCAGGAGCAACGCAGCACGTGGGAATACCTAAAACAGGCCCTAGATGAAGACCGACTGTCTGAACGGAAGCTGTAAATTTATGGTTCATAAGCAGAATTTCGAAATAGTCATATCCAGTGGCAAAGTCAAACAGCGCACCGCCCCTCCAGCCTTAAGAAACTCGCTCACTGGCGACACGCAAACATCATATCCCCAACGCTCGAGAATGCGACCGACACGAGGAGGGCATGCGGGCATAACGACGACCTTGCCCACAACCACAGAGTTCGCACAGAAGGTAAGCGCTTCATCCAGCTCAAGCACAAGCGGCTCGGGCACGAGTTGTTCGATGATTGCGTTACTCGCGCGATCCCATGCGGCCGGGTTAATGATAGCATGTCGATTATCAAGCGGAGAGAAGCTGATGTCGAAATGGTAGAAACGCGGATCGACGAGCTTGACCGAATGCACCGTGACTCCAAGCAGCCGAGAAAGGACAGCATGAGAGGAAAGGTCCGAACGGAATCCATAACCAGCCAGCAAGCTGCCCCGAAATGGAAAGGCATCACCACAACCCTCAAAGCAGATATCGCCTTCGCCAACCAGTTCTGCTACTTCACGGCCACGAGCCTGGAACCACTGCGAGGTGTAGATTGATTCGGGCTGCCGCTCAGCATGGCGAAATCTGCTCAAGATCAGACGCTGACCATCAACAAGGCCCGCGTTGGCAACATAGACCATATCTGGCAGCTCTTTCACCGGCTCGATAATTTCGACTTTTGCCCCGGCTCGCCTGAGGTTGGCCACAAGGTTGTGCCACTGTTCAATGGCAAGCTCGAAATCAGGACGATTTTCTCGATGCATCCAGGGATTGATCTCATAGAATACCCCGAAGTAATCGGGCGGACACATGAGATACGATTTGCCCCATGATAACGGGGTTGTTTCAACTGAAGTGCTTGCTTGATTTGCTGTTTTAGATTGGTTTGAATTGTCCATCTGCGATCTTTCTATGACGATGAATGATTGCCCTTCCTTTAGAACGGAAGTAAGTGATCTACGTAACGGAATCTCTGGAGGGGCATAACCAGGCGCGGGACTCCTCGGTCTCAGCTACTTCTTCCTGGACGGCGTCCCCGGGAGCAATGGTTTGAGGCCCTCACCTCCTTGACAAAAGAAGCTTCCTGGTATAACCTTAATTCCGTAAGGAAAATATAAGATAAAAGGCAGAAGCAGTATTGCCCCTTCCCTTTTCTCACAGAAGCGAACTATTTTGATTTCAATGGAGGACATCACATGACAACACAGGGCGAATCACAAGGCACAACCACGAGTTTCTGGCAGTTTGACCCTCTTCATACGCAAGTCGAGTTCGCTGCCAAGCACCTGGGCATGATGACGGTGCGCGGTCACTTTGCCGAGATCAACGCGACCGGCACAATCTACCCCGACAACCCCGAAGCCTCATCGGTTGACGTTACTATCCAGACAGCAAGTATCCGGACCCACAACTCCCAGCGGGACAACGACCTGCGGTCGTCGAATTTTCTGGAAGTCGACAAGTATCCGACGATTCACTTCAAAAGCACGAAGATCGAAGCGGCCGGAAAGGATCGCAACACTATGACTGGCGACCTGACCATCAAGGGCAACACCCGACCGGTGACGCTTTCCGTGGTGAAGTATGGGGAATTCAATGACCCTATGATGGGTCACCGCATCGGCTACAGCGCCGAGGGCCAGGTCAACCGCAAGGACTTTGGCATGACGTTCAACATGATGCTCGATGGCAAGTGGATCGTGAGTGATGAGGTTCAGATTCTGATCGAGGGCGAGTTTGTCGAGAAAAAGCCAGAGTAAACTGCTGGCACGTGAGTATCTAGCCAGTAGCTTTTCCATGTCTGTACCAACACGGTTGAAAGGATCATGATTGATGGCTATCACTATGAGTGCCGGGCGTACATTCACCGCCAAAGACCCCGAAGGCCACTACATCCAGGTCTTTCATCTGTATCCGCAGGTTCGTGACATGCAGAAGCAAATGGAGATGTAAAGCTAGCTAGAGAGAGCACGAGAGATGGTCGGTGGAACATATCCCATCGACCATCTCTCATGCTCTCTCTCACTTTTCCGGGAGCTTATCGCGAGTGACCGGGTGTAGCCAGTGATCCATAGACAGCCATCATAGCTGAACCCCGCGACGCCGCGCTGCCACGTCTAGGACCTCAGGAAGGACAGCAGGTCGGCGTTGAACTGGTCCTTGTGCGTGCTGGTGAGGCCGTGGGGCGCTCCCGGATAAATCTTCAGGGTCGCGCCCTTGACAATCTTCGAGGAGAGGAGGGCCGAGGCGCCGATCGGCACGATCTGGTCGTCATCGCCGTGGATGATCAAGGTCGGAATGTCGAACTTCTTGAGGTCTTCCGTGAGGTCCGTCTCGGAGAAGGCCTTGATGCAATCAAGCGCGCCTTTGAGACCGACCTGCATCGACCACAGCCAGAACATGTCCCGAATGCCTTGCGATACCTGGGCGCCCGGCCTGTTGGCACCGTAGAAGGGCGCACTGAGATCCTTGTAGAACTGCGAACGGTCCGCGGCGACGCCGGCGCGGATTTGATCGAATGCTTCGATGGGCAGGCCACCCGGATTGGCCGCCATCTTGAGCATCAGTGGGGGCACCGCTCCCACCAGCACGGCTCTGGCGAGGCGCGAGGTGCCGTGGCGGCCGATGTAGCGGGTCACCTCGCCGCCGCCGGTGGAATGGCCAACCAGCACCGCGTCTTTCAGATCGAGCGTGTCGATGAGCGCCGCGAGATCGTCGGCGTAGGTGTCCATGTCGTTGCCGTCCCAGGGCTGGCTGGATCGTCCATGGCCGCGACGGTCATGGGCGATCGCGCGATAGCCATGGGAGGCGACGAAGACCAACTGGTCGTCCCAATCGTCGGCATTGAGCGGCCAGCCGTGGCTGAAGATGACGGGCTGCCCCGTGCCCCAGTCCTTGTAAAAGATCGTGGTGCCGTCCTTTGTGGTGATTGTGCTCGTGCTCATGGTATGAATCCTCCTTTCAGGATCAATCGATGGGTCTATTGCCACCTGTTACGACAGCCACTTTTCCCTCAAGCGAACCCATAACACTCTTTTCCTTTCGATTGCTGAACTCGCGACCGAACGAGCGGTATGCCGCGACTACTGGCCGATCTTCAGCTGTTGCGCGATGAAGGCGAGCGCGGTCTCGGCCACTTCTCGCCACCCGTGGTCAATCACCAGTGAATGGCCGCGATCGGGTAGTTCGCGGATCTCCGTGACGGCGGGATTCTTCTCCTGTTGCTTATAGGAGGCATGGGCAATCGCCCACGGCACGGTGTTGTCGTGCTCGCCGGAGATGATCAGCAGCGGTCCACGCTCGGGATTCTTCGTGTCGACCTGGGCTTCCGTCCACGGGTTGAGATTGGCGGTGGCCGCCTGGAAGAGCGGCACACCGGAGCCGGGCACCGAGTACGTCTCGTACAGCTCGTGCGCTTCGCTCTCGTCTACGGCATTGGCGAAGGCGAAACGGAACTGCTCGTAGGTCAGCGGGACGGCGCGGGTGTAGTTGAGGGGGTTGCCCAGCACCGCTGACGACGACTTCAGTGCCGAGAGCGGCAGCGGGAGCACGCCGCGGAACGGAGCGGGATCGATGGCGACCGTCACGGCGGCCACACCCTCTCCGGCCACCATTTGCGCGATGAGGCCGCCGAAGGAGTGGCCGATGACGGCGGGCTTCCTCTTGAGCTGGCGGATGGCGTCAATATAGTGATCGGTGACCTGCTTAATCCGCTTGTGGGCGAAGACCTCCGGGTCGTGCTTGGCCTCCTCAACAGTGTCCGGGTCATCGGGCCAGCCAGGGGCGAGCGTGGTGTAGCCCTGCTCTTCGAACAGCTGACGCCAGCGGTCCCAACTGCTGGTGAGTAGCCACAGGCCGTGGACGAACACGACCGGCTGCTTCCCCTCTGTGTTGGCGCGGTCGATCTCTTGCTGTTCATGGTTTGTGAGAACTGTCATATTGTGCTCCTTTGGGTGTGTAGGTGTAAACTGTTTCACTAGATGAGGTGCTTTTTTGATGCTTATCTGGCACTGAATGATACGAGTTACACTCCTTTTTACACTGACGCGAGAACGCGCGAGCATGTCTTGGTCGTCCGTCAGCACATATGCTATCATAGAGGGATGAAGTGACACTCCGCGTGGGCTAAAGCCCAGCGGCTTCTCGTTTCAACGCGCGATCAGTGACTTACCTGATTGCTCAGGCCCCTCTCTTCGGCTCGACGATGGCCCCGTCCGAGCCAAAACCTGCAAGCCGCGTTGCAGGATATTTCTTGCAGCATTCTCGTCGCGATCAGCAATGTAGCCACAGAAAGGGCACATATGCGTACGGACACTGAGGGACTTGTGCACGTACTCCCCACACTGCGAACATGTTTGCGAGGTGCAGTGAGCAGCAACGGCAATCACTTGACGACCAGCACTTTCAGCCTTGTTCTCAAGCAATTGGCGGAACATTCCCCAGGATGCATCAGCAATCGAGAAAGCCAGGCCATGGTTCCGTATCATGTTCGCTGGCTTCAAATCTTCAACGACGAGAGTTTGATAGTGTTTGACATAGTGATGAGAAGCTTTATGAAGGGTATCTTTGCGTTGGTTGGCCATGCGCTGGTGAATACGCGTCACAAGATGCTTGGCTTTCTTACGACGGTGACTGCCCTTCTTGCACTTCGCGAGTTGACGCTGCGCGCGCGCCAGTTTCTTGGCGCTTTTCTTGGCATGCTTGGGATTGTCGATGATGTGCCCATTGCTATCTGCCACCAGAGAGCGTATACCCATATCAAGCCCAACGGCATTGCCCTTTTGAGGGAGTGGTACAGGCGTTGTCTCACAGACACATTGGAGATACCAGCCAGAGGGACGCAAGACAATGCGCGCACATTTGAACGTGCCTTCAAGGGGCCGATGCACAATCACACGGATACGACCGCCACATTGTCCAGGAGCTTTGAAGCGTCCATTGTCCAGGCAGTTTGCCGCGTCACGGAACTGGATCGTATTCCATGCTGTCGCATTCTTGAAGCGAGGAAAACCAATTTTACAGAAGACGGCCCAGAAAGCTCCCGTCTTTCAAGCGGGAGATGAATGGGCGTCCCTTCTTTAGGGCTTGGGAAGTGGGGCTCTTGCATGCTGTTGTCGATAGTGCTATACTACAGACATGGATTATCAACACGAACGACATACTGTACACCTCGTGGTGTACCACATGATCTGGTGTCCCAAGCGGAGGCGCAAGGTATTAATTGGGGCAATCAAGGCACGTTTAGAGCAACTCATTCGTGACGTTGCCAGTGAACACGGGTGGACGATCCTTGAAGTAGCTATACAACCCGATCATGTCCATCTGTTTCTCAGAGGCGATCCGTACACCGCGCCGTCTGATATTGCACGATTGTTCAAAGGTCGCTCATCTCGTGTGCTACGGGAAGAGTTTCCTGAACTACTCAAGTTGCCATCACTCTGGACGCATAGTTTTTTTGTCTCCACTGCTGGCAATGTGAGTCATGAGGTTATCCAACGCTATATTGAGAGGCAGAGCTAATGTTGATCTACGAGTACAAACTCGATGGCACGAAGCAGCAATACGCCGCGATCGAAGAGGCAATCAGAGTCGTGCAGTTCATCCGCAACAAGTGCCTACGCAAGTGGATGGATGAGATCGGCGTCTCAAAGAACGATCTGCAATGCTACTGTGCTGTGCTCTCAAAAGAGTACTCCTTTGCCTCTGCTCTCAACTCCCAGGCGCGTCAAGCAGCAGCAGACCGCGCATGGTTTGCGATCCCCCGTTTCTACGACAACTGCAAGAGCCATAAGACGGGAAAGAAGGGCTACCCTCAGTTTCAGCATGATAATCGCTCGGTCGAGTACAAACAGACGGGCTGGAAACTTGAGTCAGACGGGAAGCACATCACCTTCACAGACGGGTGTGCAATAGGTCGCTTGCGTCTTGTCGGCAATCCCAAACAGCAGATTGCAGCATTCCCCATCAAGGATATCAAGCGCGTTCGCATCGTCCGCCGCGCCGATGGCTACTCTGTCCAGTTCAGTGTAGCGGCAGAGCGGACTATTGAACATACCCCATCTGGGAGGAACGTTGGGATTGATGTCGGTCTCAAGTCCTTCTTGACTGACTCCGAAGGGAAGACGGTAGAGAACCCACGACACTACCGTAAAGCGGAAAGGCGGTTAAAGCGGTTGCAACGTCAACTCTCCCGCAAACAAAAGAAGAGTTGCAACCGCAAGAAAGCTCGCAAACAGTTAGCCAAAGCTCATTTGAAGGTCGCCAGGCAGCGTGAGGATTTTGCCCGCAAACAGGCAAACGCGCTTATCACATCTAGCGATTTGATTGCCTATGAAGACCTCAAGATACGCAATATGGTCAAAAACCACCGTCTCGCAAAGAGCATACACGATGCAGGATGGGGTCAGTTCCTCCGATGGGTCAACTACTATGGTTCGCTTCACGCTATCCCTGTGATCGCTGTAGCCCCACAGTGGACCTCTCAGGAGTGTTCAGAGTGTGGAACCATCGTGAAAAAATCTCTGAGTGTGCGGACCCACATCTGTACCAGATGTGGCGTGGTGTTGGACAGAGATCACAACGCCGCGCTCAATATTCTGGCAAAGGCATTGATCGGTACCCTGGGGCACAGGGAAACCTCCGGTTCGCCGGAAAACGCTTCTGGACAGACTGCCTCTACCCGTACACGCAAACGGGCTACGGGCAAGCGGGCTGGTTGAAGGAAGAACCCCCTGCATTCGATGCAGGGGAGTGTCAGCGTCTGTTGGCTGCGATTACGCAAAGCCAGGCAATCGGACCAGGTAGTCGTGATGTCAGTTCCCGTCAAGCTATTGAGGTATTCTCCATGCGTACTCTCGCCACAGTGGGCTACGAGATCGACTTCGACAAAGCCGGGAACGGCATCATCCCAGTCGGCAAAGGTGCGGATTGGGATGGAGTGCTTGAAGAGGGTACCGGGTTTGGTGGTACTCAAGCCATGGGGATGATGCCGCTGGCGCTCTGCTCGTAAAAGGCGATCAGCTGTGGCAGGACTCAGGCTCAGGAGCACCTGCTTGGTCTGTGTGTCCAGCCGGAGTTCACCACAACGCTCCAGGACTGACACTCATTCCGGCAGATAGGGTACCAGCCGTTTGCTACACATGCCATTGGCCCCTCGAAAGCCGGGCGATCAACGCTTGTTGCACTGCCAACGAGTACTGCACAGCACGGTGCCGTTTGCGCGACGAAGCCTCTGCTGGTTTGCGGGGATGATTGAGCACCTGAATGGCATATTTGCGATGATAGCCGTGACTTTCCACAAACTCCTCTAAGATCCGTTCTCGTTCCTTGCCAGATGCCTTCCGATAACGCGGACTCACGCTTGCCACGAGTTCCTGGCGGCTGTGTTGACTCATCATAGCCTCACTTCCTTCCAGCCGCCTGGTGGTCTTTTCGTTCAGGGGCTGGTTAGATTCTTACATGAGACAACGTATCTGCCAAACTGAGACTCCCCTGGCTGAAGCCGAGGGGGTCCGGGCTCGCGTTCGGACTCTCCACACTCATTGGGAAAGGGGCCTTGTCCGAGACCAACAAGACTTGCGAGCCGACGCACTAGTCGCGTGGAGGACATCCGCGCTTCCGAGCAACCTGCTCATCTTTCGTGCGTTGCTACTCCTACTTCCGACTACACGCCCAGCTCCGGACGTCGCTCGCCATGCGAGCGAGAGCCGCGAGAAGAGAGAGGAGTTCCCTGCCCTGGGGCTGGTGCCTTACGGTCTCATGGGTTCCTGTTAGAACAAGTCTACGAGAGAGGGGCAGACATGTCAAGTGTTTTAGCTTGGCGAGCGGACTCTCCGCCCCTCTCCAAACAAGGAACGGCGTTTCAGCCCCCGCTTGGAAAGACGGGGGCTTTCACGCCCGACGTTCGGTAAGATTTTTCGTGAGGCAATGCGCAGGCTAGACTCTTCGCCGTAATCATGCTATCATGAGCACCAATATGCTGATAAGAACACGCAGAGAGGTGGAGTAATATGCATTTTAATCTCATTCACTGGCTTTTTGATGACCCGTATACTGCCGGGTCCAGTGCTGGCATCAACGGACCGGAGACGTTCCATTATTACATTCCCTGGATCGTTTTCTGCAGCCTTGGCGTCCTCGTTGCGTTTTACTACTCCGTTGAGGGCCGCAAGCGCTTCTTCAAGAGCAATCCTGTCGTGAAGTATATGCTCGACCGCTATCTTGGCTGGTTAGCTATCATTTGTATCATTGGCTACCCATTGATCTTTTCGCGCGCCTACCTGGCGCCATACTTCTTTGCCTGGCGCGTCTGGCGATACCTGTGGTTGGCATCCTTGCTGGCCTGGGCCATTACCTGGATTGTCTACCTGGTGCGAAAGTACCCCAAAGAGCGTGACAACTACCGAGCGTATCAGAATCGCCAGCAATACATTCCCAAGGGCAACAAGCGCAAAACAAAGGCAACTTCATCACGCTAAAGTATCTAAAGAGATCATTATTTGTGCGGGTGGTCTATTGTTGTTTCACACAGTCAGCGCTATTATCCTGGCGGGCGGGCGCAGTTCTCGTATGGGCACAGATAAAGCGCTCCTGCCACTCCCTGGCGAGCAGGACGTTACCTTCGTGGAACGCCTCGCTTCCCTGCTTGCATTCTACTGTCAAGAGGTGTTACTTGTCGCTCGTGATGCTGCCCAGGCCGTGGATTATGCGATCGTTGAGCCTCGGGGCGCGCGTATCGTGACCGACGAAACTCGCGATTCCGGGCCGTTGATGGGCCTCTATAGCGGATTGAGGGCCATGCGTCCATCGTCAACACACGCCCTGCTGGTGGCCGTGGATATGCCATGTGTGCAACCCGCGTTGATCTCGTTCATGCTCTCGCAACCCCTGGGCGGCGCTTTACTCGTCCCGCTGGTAGAGCAGGTACCGCAGGTGCTCCTGGCCGTGTATCCGCGTGCGGCACTGCCGCGTATTGAAGCCTGCCTAAGCGAGGGACGGCGCGATCTGCGTGGCTTGTTAGCCGTGTGCCCTGTTCACTATCTAGAGGAAGCGCAACTGCGGGCGGTGGACCCGTTGCTGCGCTCGTTTGTGAATATCAATACACCAGAAGATTTGCAACGTGGTTTCACAGAACTCGACCTGCGGAAGCCCCCGTGATTTATCCGGGGGAGGAAGCCGGTCTTCCTTATTTGGGGCCCGGGTGGATGGGTATTCAAACACATGTTCGTTCAACTGTTTTTCCTTCTTGACATGCTGTTGAATAGTTGATAGAATAGGAAGCATGAAAACGGTGATAACAGCGAAG
>CATPCK010000253.1 GCA_955652655.1 uncultured Ktedonobacteraceae bacterium
CGCCAGGTCAACGCGAATCTGGGTAGCTCCAGCATCGATACTATTCTCGATAAGTTCTTTAACAACGGAGGCGGGCCGCTCAACGACCTCGCCCGCGGCAATTTTCGCGGCGACATCCGGCGCAAGTTGACGTATTGGCATAAGATTGGCTCTCCAAAAATATATAGCAGGGATATGCTCTACACTGTAAGAACGAGTGTTCAGAGAAGATTATAACACACGCTTGTTGCGCATCATAGGGCCTTGTTCGCGCGGCTCGGAGACGCTCGTTTCGCGCCATTTTGTTCGCTGGTGTCTACCATTGTTCGTGGTTTGCTTTCGGGTTTGCTGTCAGCGTTTTCCTCCTGGCAGCTCGTTTGTGGTTTGTTTAGGTTTCAAATGGCAAGGTATTCATTACCAAAGTAGTAGTCTTCAGAAGAGCGGCGGCCAGAGCTTTCCGAGTGGACACGTCATGTCCTATGTTGCCTTCTGGGGACTACTGTTCTCCTTCGACATCATCCTCTTTAAAAGGGATCGCTGGTGGCACTATGTGCTGCTGGTCGTCTCCGCGCTCTTCGTAGTGCTTGTCGGACCTTCGCGCATCTACGTGGGAGACCATTGGGCCAGCGATGTGCTGGGTGGCTACCTCTTCGGAAGGTTTTTGCTGGGCGTGGGCTTGTGGATCTACCTGAGACTGAAGAACAATGGCCTCCTCCCATCAAAGGCGAAGGCAGGCGAGAAGCGCATTAACCCGACCTCTCCATCGCAAAGCCGGCAGAGAACGGAATAGCGTCTTGATGCGCGTAGAGGTGTTTCTCCTCCATATTCTATCTGCACTGTCGTTACGGCATCTGGTTATAGATAGCAACCCAGTCGGATACGATGGCATTCTGAGCGCCACCCAAGTTCCTCGTTCCTGAACAGACCTGGTCGTGCAGATAGTTTTCGACTTTGTCTTTTTCATGGAAACCGGGCTTTGGATTCGCTGGTTCAGGCCAGAGATTGGAAATATCGTTGGAGCCTCCTAGTTCCAAGGGAATAAAGTGGTCAATTTGGTATTGCCCGGAAGAGTGGCTGGTGATGCCATATTCGGCGTAGACTTTGTCCTTGACGCTTTGGGGAACATGGCGCACTGTTTGTGTATACCCCGGAGTGCAAACTTGATCGGTAGTGACATCAGAAAAAACATTTCCCTGAGTGCAGCTTGCGTCGGGATATGCGCCGTTGATCTGGCAGCTTGCACTGGCCACAAGTGGAAAGGGCGTGGCAATGTTCTGCGGCAGGTGACTGGCTGCATGTGTAGGGGGAACGTTCCAGAGAAATACCAGCGAAAGAACGAGAAGAATCGCAGACAAATAGAAAAGTTTCTTCACAGCTCTCCTCCTGAGATACACGAGAATGGGGTACAGAAGAGTATCATACAGGCATCATATTAAGGGCTTGTGATAGCTGTATGACAGTGGTGCAGTTATGCACCGCTAACCCAAAAAACGTATCAACAAAGGTTTTTCTCCCCGGAAGTCCGTCCTGATTGTTTTTGATGAAGGAACAAAGATAATGAAGTTCACTCCTGTCAATATTAACTAGGCTACTCTTCCCATTGCAGTTTTCACCTAGCATGGAAGTGTATAATGGGAAAGCCACTACCCATTAGGCTTATTCCCCAGTGAAGAAAGAATTCCCTGACGATCCCATTGTTGTTTGCTCTGCTGACCTGCAGTTGGAAGAGCCGCTCCTTGAAAGTGAGACCCTCACCCTGCTTCTGGCCTCTTCGCGATCCACCCAGGTATAGTGCTGGTCGCAAACCATACGTACTTTTCGCTTCTAGTAATGAGCCCGCCGACGGACCAGTAATGATTCTATACACACCTGCACCGATCAGAATGCTGATAGTTACAAGACGGCCGCTTGCAATACCAGGCGCCAGGAGTGACAGGTCGAGGAGCGGCGTTGCAAACTATTACCCGCCCAAGCATGATGCAACGTCTCAATTAATAGCACTTCGAATAACGGTAGTGAATTGATGTAAACAGATCAGTATATGTTGAAAGGATACCATTTCATGGCAACAAGAGTAGATACCGCTAAAGACACCGCACAGGACGCACAGAATCAATACTTCCGCGTGACCGACCGGGTTCCTGAAGAGGTCTGGTACTGGGCGGCTCTCGGATCTATCATTGTCTCAGCAAGTTTGTTTTTGTTGGGCAAGCGCGATTGGAGCAATTTCGTCGGCCAGTGGCCTCCGACCTTCCTCCTCTTCGGCCTGTTCCACAAGATTCTGCGCCCTTCAAGGTAGTAGACCATGTTAACCAGAAGCCCGTTTATCCCAGTGCGGTTCACTGGATAAACGGGCTACATGCTATATTTCCAATTGCGAGTTTGCCACAGTATCTAATTTGCTCCAAAATCTCCAGTTTAATTCCTGTTCGTAATTGGTTATCATCAAGTGTTCCGACTCCCGGTTGTTCCGATCTTGAAAACTTACCAAATATTTCTTATCGAATGTTTGCATGTTCAGCCCTTTCCCATTATATAAATTGAAGATTGTAGGAGTATTCTTGATGACGAGCATAAACTTTGCTTTGCATTGGGTCAGCAAATAATGGGCGAGACGTTCTTGATCCATTTTATCGAACGTATTCTGTGTGTAGGTGCTGAATTCACTATCGTATGGCGGATCAAGAAAAACGAAATCAGCAGCTCCTGGTGTGTATTTTTGAAGAAACGCTTCAAAGTCCGTGTTCTCTATCACAGTATTTGCAAAGTGCTGCTGCAATTGCGGGGATCGCATATAAGCAATCTTTCTTGCCAAATCTTTTCTGTTATAAGAGATTCCCCCGTAGGGCACGTTGAACTCACCTCGGCTGTTATAGCGGAACATGGAAGCGTAGGCATTCTCCCTCACAAGAAAGAAGATGGCAGTCGCAGAACCTGGCGCAATTCTGTATCCATTAATATTGTTATAAAGGTGTCTCAGGTGCATGTAGAAGGCACTTTTGAGAGCGCTCTCAATATTCGCCACGATGTCACCATCTGGCAATTTCCCTTTTCTGTTTTCCAACTGCTTCATACGGGTTATCTTACTTACAAGATTCCTCTTAATTTCTCCTATGAAGTTTTCGCCATTCTTATCGAAGAGTTCCGCAAACATGCCATTAAATTCTCCTGTATGACATTGGATGAAATCAACAATTTTCTCCCTCATCTTGCTAGCGGAGTACTTGTCCGCTGAGTATGCCTTGTACATGCACATAAGGTCTATAGCGTGAGTATCCACAAACTGGCTCATGCTTTGCCACTGATAAAGGAGGCTGCCAAGCGCCTGGAAGAACGCGGAGTTGTTTTCGGCAACCAACCTGTACAAACCGATTAATTCGGAAGACTTATCGTTGATGAATTTCTTCTCGGCCTGGATTGAAAAAAATACTGCCCCACCGCCAACAAAGGGCTCATAGTAGTTATGAAAAGCTGGAATCGTGGGCAGGATATACCTTAATTCTTGTTCTTTTCCCCCTGCCCACTTTAATAAGGATGGTAGTCTCTCGACCCTTATAGCTTGTGCTCCCCTATGAATGGGCACACCTTGTACCCCTTGGATTGTTTTGCTCATGTTCTTTCTCTTCGCAGCCAGTCTTCCACCTCTTTCGCCTTTTCGTGACCAAGTTCTTTGAAAATGTCCAGGCTCTCCTGGCCCTGCTGTCGCGCCTCCTCAGCGTTTCCCTGGGCAAAGGTGACCTGGGCCAGGTAGTACAGGGCGAAACCAACCTGTTCCTTGTTCGCGTCTCGTGCTATTTCTATTGTCTCCTTAAAAGTCGTAGCAGCCAGGTCCAAACGCTGCTGTCCAAAATAGAGTTTGCCCCAGGCTAGCAGCGCGTAGCAGATCAGCCAGGGAAGTCCTACCTGCTGCGCCAGCTCAAACGCTTCCTCTAAATAGTCTTCTGCTTGCTCGTAGTTTTCCAGGCCTATCTCCACTTCGCCAAGACTGATCAGTTGGAGGCTGATTATTTCTACCTGCCCTATCTGGCAAGCTATGGTAAGGCCCTCCTGGGAGTACTCTTTTACCTGGGCATAGTCCTTCTGCCGCAGCGCAATCTCGCTTAAATTTATGTAAATACTGCTAATCCTTTCGCCCTGTCCTATCTGGCGCGCCAGCGCGAGGGCTTCATGGTAGAGCGCTTTCCCCTGTTCATAATCTCCATGGTTGACCGCTATCGCGCCCAGGTTTTCAAGCAGCGCGCTAATACGCTCAGGGTGATTCTGCTGGCGAGCAAGGGTCAGCGCCTTCTGCCAGTAGGCTTGCGCGTCAGCATAGTTTCCCTGGAAGAATGCTGCGCTACCCAGGTTTCCCAGCAGCGTAACGCT
Source organism: uncultured Ktedonobacteraceae bacterium (assembly GCA_955652655.1). Taxonomy (GTDB): domain Bacteria; phylum Chloroflexota; class Ktedonobacteria; order Ktedonobacterales; family Ktedonobacteraceae; genus UBA11361. The sequence goes on from CATPCK010000253.1 coordinate 4,345, forward strand.
ATGCCTGTGATATCCTGATTGCTCGGAAAGTACGAGCGCCTCCTGCGAATACTCTGCTGCCTGCTTGAGCTCTCCTCTCCTGACGGCAATACCGCCCAGATAGGTCAAATTGTCACATAGGCGCTCGCTATTACCGCTCTGACGCGCTACCAATAGTCCCTCAAGATAGGACGCCTGCGCGGTAATAAAGTCTCCTCGTCTTTCCGCCAGCCTGCCAAGATTAAGCAAGGTCGTTGTAAGACCTGCCGTATCATTCCCAGAACGGGCAACCTGTTCCGCCCGCTTCAGTTGCGACTCCGCTATATCAAACAGGCCCCTGGTCTGCAAGAAGTGAGAGAACGCGTTCGCGCCTCTCAGGAGCATTGCCTGCATTCCCAGTTCAAATACTGCCTGCAGGGCCGCGAGTACATTATCGGTTTCCTGTTCGAGTACGCTGTAGTCCAGTTCATGCGCCTCTACAAGGCTCACATAATACGCTGCCATCCGCTCCTCAGCAGCGCTACCTGTATGGTGAAGCCGGGCGTAGTCAGCGATAGTCTGGTGCAAGGTGTAACGATCCGCGTCGCTCTGTTCCAGCAGCCCGGCCTCGATCAATGTAGCAATCGTCTCCAATGGCGTATTGCAGACAGCTAAAGCCGCCTCCATTGAAAAAGTGTTGGGCTTCGCGGGAAAAATTGAAAGCGCGCGCAGAGCCAGGCGTGCTGCTTCACCCAGCTGCTGGTCGCTGACACTGATGACAGACTGTAATGACAGTGGCGCATCAGGCGCGTGACCAGGAGAAGTGAAGACCGGCGCTTGTGGTTGTGTCAGATGTAATCGCTGATCAGCAGAACGCAAGCCCTGCAAAGCCATCTGCAAACGGCGTGGCTGGCCGCTATATGATTGGATATACAGGTACTTTCCTATGAGGTTCAAGGCCAGGGGCAGCCCCCCGATCGATCGCACCAGCGCCCGGGCCTCCGCCGGCTCGCTTCTGACAGCCTCGGGAGCCAGTCGCTCCAACAGCCTGAGGCCCTTGTCTTCATCCAATTCATGGACCTCGATCGTTTCACCTTGTGAGAAACGATGTGCAATAACAGGGAAACGGGTTGTCACCAGGTGAGCGCAATTGGGGCCGCCTACCCTGAAAGCCAGAGTATCCTCGATTTCCCAGGCATCATCGATGACCAGCAACATCCGGCGCTCACCAATAGCCGCGGTTATGGCCTTTCGCCATCCTTCAATGTTCGCGTGCTCAGGAGTCACACCGAGTAATGCTCCCCATCTTCCGAGCAGCCCCGCTACATGTGGGACCGGGCCAAGGCCAGCCCAGAGCACGCCATCGCGAAAATGTGCTCGTACCTCCCTGTCATGCACATGCTCAACCGCCAACGCCGTCTTGCCGACTCCCGGCAAGCCATTGATGGCGGAGAGCGCAACATGCTCACTGGCATAGAGCCGCTCTTTGAGTTTCTGTAGCAAATCCTCTCGGCCAACCAGGCCAGCAGGGCCTATCAGCGAAGAGGGGATCATGGGATCGTAAAGTGGCTCTATTAAACCAGCGCTGTCAGGGGTCGCGTACCGGGGCAATCCTGCCAATGCCCCACGCCGAGCATCTTTTTCGCCATTGCCTGTATCCCGCGGCGGCACAAGACCGAGTTCTTCAGCACTCTTTTTAAAGAGTTGCAAGAGCTTCTGTCGATAGCGCGGCCCAGGAAAAGTTTGACCGTGCTCCCACCTGTGCACCATAAATGCATGGGTGTCTATCTGCTTCGCTACGTATGCCTGTGACCATCTGCGGCGCGTACGTTCGTCGCTCAGGCGTTGATTTGGAACAACGTTACCTCTCTCTTTCACAACAAGGTCCATCCTCTCTCTACGTGATACTGTACAGTGTTGCGAAATTTACAGTGTCGCGAGCCACTGCTTTACTTCAGCTACCTTCTCGTGTCGCTCTGTTTCAAAGATTGCCAGGCTTTCCTTGCCCAGCCTCCGTGCTTCCGTGACATCCTTCTTGAACAGTGCGATACGAGCAAGGCCATACAGGGTGTGGGCAAGCAATTCTTGTCCGCCAATCCCTCGCGCAATGCTATGGGCTTCATCGAAAGCAGCATACGCGGCTTCAACCTTGAGCTGATTGAGATAGCAATCACCAAACTCGCAGAGCGTCTCGCTGATCAACCAGCGGTGCCCCATTTCCCTGGCGCGCGCCAGGCTCTCCTGTAGATACCTCTCGGCCTGCCAAAAATTCCCACGTTCACGTTCGAGAATACCCAGGTTTCGCACGGCATTCCCGCTACACACGCCATTTCCAATCAATCGCGCAAGGGAGAGGCTCTCCCGACCGTATGTTTCCGCCCGCGCATACTGCTTCATGCGAATGGAAACCATGCTCATATTCGAGAGTAAGGCGCTTATTCTCTGCCGGTGCCCCATCTCACGCGCCAGGTTCAATCCCTCCTGGTAATAGCGCATGGCCGGCTCATTGTTTCCGCGCTTTGAGGCCTTCGCTCCCAGGTTTTGCAAGTAGAGACACATCATTTCGCGATCGCCGATCTCCCTTGCCAGGGTCAGTCCTTCCTGGTACAGCACGTCCCCGCGTTCAAATTGTCCATGACAGTCTACAGCCTCGGCGAGGCTTTTCAACAACATACACGTTCTCCGCCGGTCACCAGGTTCTCGCGCGAGATCAAGTCCCTCCTGCGCATACTGCTCGGCGCGATCATACTCTCCGAGGTTCAAGGCTACTTCACTGCGATTTGCCAGCAGGTCGACCATCGTCGCGCGTAACTGGCTTTGCCGGGCTACCGCCAGCCCTGCCCGGTAGAGCTGCTCGGCCTGGCTTAAAACGCCACGGCACTCAGCTATTCTTCCCAGGTGAAGCAAGGTGAAAGCCAAACCAGCGTTGTCAGATGTCGCTAATGCGACCTGCCGTGCCCGCTTCAAGTGCGTTTCAGCGATAGAGTAAAGCCCTCTTACTTCTAAATACGGTGCGAAGGTTACAACCCCTCGTATCAACGCTTCTGACATCTTGTGCTCGTACGCAATCTGCAAGGCCGCGAGCACATTGTCCATCTCACTCTCCAGCATGCGATAGTTTGTCTTATTGGTTTCAATGAAAGCATTGAAGAATGCAACCATGCGCTCCCCAGCCAGCGCATCAGTCAGCCGGAGCCGTGCGTAATCGGCGATAGTCTGATGCAGCGTATAACAACCCGGCCCGCTTCCTTCCAACAATCCAGCGTCGATTAACCTATCAAGGGTCTCCACAGAAGTATCACATACCGCCAGCGCTGCCTCCTCCGCAAATCTACCTGGCTTTGCTGGAAAGAGCGAAAGGGCGCGTAAAGCATCCTGTTCCCGCGTATCTAACTGTTGATAGCTCAAATTGATGACTGTCTGCAATGACAAGGTGGTATCTGCTGGTAAGCTTGAAGGGGAGCCTTCTGGCGGTGGCTGTGTTAATCGTAAACGCTCTTCAATCGATTGTAAGCGGCTCAAAGCCATGCTCAGATAATGCGGCTGATCTCTATAGAATTGCGACCACAGGTATTTTCCCGCGAGTGTGATGGCTAATGGAAGTCCCCCTACCAACCGCACTAACGAACGCATATTGCCTGGTTCTCGAGCCACAACCTGTGGCGCCAACCGTTCCAGCAGCGCTATGCCATCTTCTTCATTCAACTCGTGCACGACGTTTGAACCATCATAAGCAAATTGCAGCGCTATTTCTGGAAAACGCGTTGTAACGATGTGCGCGCAATGCACTCCACCCACTTGAAAAGCCAGCGCGTCCTCGATGCTCCAGGCATCGTCGATGACCAGCAACATGCGCTTCGTCCCGATCACAGCATTGATCGTCTTCGCCCAGGCTTCCACGCTGGTGAGTGCTGCCATCTCATGGGAAGCAAGGCCAAGCAATGTTCCCCACCTGCCCAGTAGCCCCACTATGTTTGGCTTGATGCCGAAACCGGCCCAGAGGACACCATCGCGAAAATAGTCTAATACCTCGCGATCACGCGCCAGTTCCACCGCTATGATTGTTTTCCCAACACCCGGCAAGCCATTGAGAGCTGAAAGCGCGACATTCATCCCGGAGCAGAGCCTGCGCTTGAGATCGGCTAACAACTGTGTACGACCTACAAGGCCCTTGCCTCCAACCTGAGACATGGGGATGGCTGGATCATACAACCCGGGCTGAGAAGGTAGAGAGGAAGCGGGTTGATCACCCCTAGTCCCACCTTCTTGCGCAAAACCAAGCTCCTGGGGGCTTATCTCAAAGAGCTTGCAGAGCTTATTACGCGTGGACGGACGAGGAATAGTGAGACCTCTCTCCCAACGGCTCACTGTGTCATGGTCGGAACCAATCTTTTTAGCCAGGTCTCGCTGTGACCAACCTCGTTTCTCACGCTCATGCTTCAATCGCTGATTAGGAACTCCTCTACTCGCCTCTATCACCATATGGCTACCTCTCTCCCGCTCTTGTACATGTAATGTAGTATCCACGCCACAACCCTCCACCAGGCAAACTCAGAGCAGAATATTTTCCCAAAGCGAAATGCCTACCATATGATATTGCGTAGCCTCATTTTTTGCAAGATACTCTTAAAATGTAAGCATTTTGTCACTACCTGGATCCTCACTATAATTCAATAGTAAAAAAACATTGCGTCCCTGCGTCTTCTTTATGTACCAGGTAGATAGAAAATGCCACAAGTACATTTCAAAATGGTTAGACCCATATGAAACGCTCTGTTTGTATCGTAGTGTAGTTCGCTTAATTTGCCGGTTTGGTTGACGTTTAGTGGGAGAAATGAGAAAGCAATGAGTGAGAAATTCACTATTGGCACACCAAAAGAAGCAGCTAGCATTGAGAAAGGATACTTTGAGTCCATCATAGATATTTCCCCCACCCTGGTGAATTATCCACCGGGGGCATCTTCAGATAGAGGCAATACAGCAGTAAGACAGGCAAGTGATACGCTTACACACCTGGAACCATTATTACACAGTGACAGCTTCAGCGGTGGGACCTTCGGCCCCTATGATGATGATGGTCAGGGTTAAAGCTTCTTCCTGAGCTGACCTTTCATTCCCTTGCCTCCTCGCTCCCTTGCTCTCCTGGTTCATACTTCCAGGCAGAAGTCATGTGTGAAATCGCCAGGAAAAGACCTTCGTCTCGCCTCGTCGGGTGGATTGGTATGAGAGAAAAGGGGACGTTTGTGACGCCCACCGTCCCATGCTCCTCCAATCCATCCACCTCACCCCTACTGAGGAATCACAAAAAGATAAAACATATCACAATTCTGTGATAGAGTTGCTCGCACCCAGGAAATAGGGTAAACACCTGATGTTTTCTGATTAAAATGTAACTATAGTATTCTGTTAAGAGGAAGAATAAGCGAGAACGGGATGGGGAAAAATAACATATGTTTTTTCAGCACAGTACAGTAGAGGAACACACCAATGCAAAATGTTACAGCATATAGACTGGCAAAAGCAACTGAGGAGATCGTATCTATCGCCGATGCCTGCCTCGGTGGCCTGCGTGGTCGCTCAGCGCTCCTGGTTGGACCAGCGAAAGAGCGGCAACCCTTTGCGCACTTGCTGCAACAAGCAGAAATGAAATACCTCTACGAGGAGGACAACCCTTTGCGGCTCTCCTCCATACTTCCTCATGTCCAGTTGCTGATCAGCGTACCCGCTCCTGAAGCGCCCGTACCACTCCTGAAGGCAGCATCCATAGCCAGTGGATGTATTGGTCGCCGGGCGCCGCTGTTGATCTTTGACCTGTCAGAAGCTGCTCCTTCCGTCGAGGATTTGGCCGGCCTGCTCCCACCCGTCTGCCTCTATACTCCCGAAGACCTCCGCCGCATTTTCTCCGGATATTTTTAAAGCCTGGGTGTGATTTTGACCATAAAGAGAGGCTACACCTATGGCTCTAACTCCCCACGATGCACCTTTGCAAGAAGCCTTGTCCAGGCAAGGGCCTGGCGCATAGAAGAGGGAAGTGTGAATATGTAAGGGGTATCATGGTCCCCACCTCCACTCCATTCTGACTCTTCCTGCAAAAGCTCCAGGGAACTCGCTTTCCGATTATTCGATGGCGCTCCTGAAATGACAGTGTTTGCCGGTTCACTATTGAGGCTAGCGGGGAATGGAGAGCATTCGTCTCCTAGCTGTCCTGTGATGACAGTTTTAGCTACCAACTCCTTGTTCGCGTGTAGGCCGAGTTCTGACTCTAACTGTTTAATCTCCAGTACATTTATCCTCCTCCCATCCTTCAAGAACTGTTCTACGGTGACGGAATTGGATACTAAGCCGTTGTTTTCCCGTACAAGCATCTCGTTCATGGACCCAATCGACGAGGCGAAAAAAACACGCATACGATTTTTTGCGACACAATCATAGATTTTGAGGAAGTGGAACAATGTGCCAGGATTATTTAATACTGTTGACTTCCACTTCCATAGTGACGATTGATCCATCCACAATGCGACTCGCAAGTAGATCACATAACACCTCACATTTCTTTTCTATTTCCTTTTTTGAGTTCAAACAAAAGGGAGTTTCTGCATAGATGGGTCTATTCAACGCTACTTACACTTCTCAATACCCTGGGCATGAGCAGCTCATACATCCTCCTGAGAGATGTACGATGAGATCACAGAAAATTTGCGGGTGAGATTATCCATTTTCCTGCTGTCAAATGTCATGAATCATAGCATAGGAAGGGGACAAACTGAGGCCAGAAGTGACTTGCGAGAGACGGGAACACATCTTCACCCCCCATATGTACAATTTATGGTAAACTATAAGATGTAGGATAGATGCACCCTCTATTACAAGGAACTATCGCTACATTTCGTAGTTAATATATGAGGAATCAATGGAAGTCATTAAAATATCACCCCGCGGCTACTGCTATGGGGTTGTCGATGCGTTGCAACTGGTACGGCAAACAGCAAAAGACCCGACCGTCCCTCGACCCATCTATATCATTGGACAAATTGTACATAACCGCCACGCCATTGAAGAATTGACCAATCTCGGCGTGATTACCCTCGAAGGGCCCGACCGGGCAAGTATACTGGAACAGGTTAACGAGGGAACAGTGATCTTCACGGCACATGGCGTATCGCCGCTTGTCAAGCGTAGGGCAAGAGAACGCGGACTCAACTGTATCGATGCCACCTGCCCCGATGTCACTGTGACACATGATCTCGTCCACGAACTGGTGGCAAAAGGTTATTACATACTCTACATTGGCAAGAAGGGACACCCTGAGCCTGAAGGCGTCCTGGGTGAAGTACCCGGTCATATCAGCCTGATAGAAAATGAAGCGGACGTCGATGCCCTGGTGCTTACTCCGGCACAAGAGGAGAAACTGGCCATCTCCACACAGACCACGCTTTCCCAATGGGATACACGGCGCGTCATCGAGTATATCAAGACCCTTTATCCCCATGCCGAAGTGCATATCGATATCTGTGCGGCAACGCAGACGCGCCAGGAGGCGGTGGCAGCACAGGCCAGGGGAGCGGATTTGACGATTGTCGTCGGCGATCCCCGCAGCAACAACACCAACCGTCTCGTACAGGTATCCGAAGAACTGGCAGGTGTCCCAGCTGTACGTATCGAGGACCTCTCGCAACTGAACCCGGCGTGGTTGGAGGGGAAAAAGCGCGTTGCGGTCACCGCCGGCGCCTCGACTCCCAGCCAATTGACACGCGAGGTGATCCGCTACATTGAACAATACCAACCCGCGGCGCAGCAATAATGAGATACTCGTCCTTTGTAGGTTTTAGAGGTATAGAAGATGAAGAAGTTCAGGCAGGAACTGGCTGAATGTACAGAGCAACAACGAGAGGAAATATATCATCTTTGGGGCATGCATGGCCTTTCCGACAAAGGTCCACAGAAACGCCAGGACATACTGCTCAAACACATTGCGGACCCCATCGCCGGACGCTTCGCCTGGGAACACCTCTCGCATGACGAACGCCAGGTTTTGTACCGCACGCTTGGGCACTCGGCCCGCGGCGGAACACGGCGAGATGACACACTGAAAAAATCCCAGCTTCCAGAAAAAACATTTGAAACAATCCTATCTTCCCTCAAACGTCATCTCCTTCTTTGGGAACAGACAGTAAGGGTACATACTCAACCATATTATTACAGCAGAAGTAAGAGTGTCGCAACAGTCGAAGATGTGGCGCAATTATATCCCTTTCAGGAGAGTGCTGAAGCTCTCTATACCGCGGGCAAAGAAAATTTCTCGCCGAAATCTGACCGCTCACAAATGTCGTTTGAGAAGATTATGACCACGTATTATCCCGGTTATGAACTGGATACGCTAGCCGAGCGCTATGGTCTTAACTCGGGGATGTATTACCCGCGTACGGAAACGCGTTTAATGCTCATAGATGAACTGAAACAACCAAATAGCGTCTTCGAGATACTCCAAAAATTCTCGCCCGCGCTGCGAGACATTCTCAAGTGGGTGTGTGAGCAGTGTGGAAAAGTGAGCATGCAGGCGCTACGCGAACATACCGGGTATGACGATAACTCGCTCTTCAACGCTCTCCATCCCTTTGAAGAGTATGCACTCGCTTTTGATACGTTTACAGCGGAGGGACGGGTGTTCTTTGTGCCTTCCGATACCTACGAAAGCATCAAAAAGGCGACCGCCATGAAGGGACCTGTGGTAGAGCGCAACGAATTCGTGCCCCTTGCTCATCCACCACAGACCATCCAGGCCGCGGAGCCCGCTATCTTATACGACCTGGCGATTATCACCGGTGCAATCTACCAGCAAACGATAGAGCCAACACAGGCCGGCAAGGTACCCAAGCGTATCGCCGCTAAAATCCAGCCATTGCTGCATGGGAAATCCCGCCAGCGGTACATTGACGAAGATGACTTATACCTGGATATGCTGTTCAATACAGCGCAGGAGCTTGGCATCATTCACCTCTCCCGCATATCCGGGGATGGCATCAAACCGCACTATGAGCCAGGCGCCCAGATGGAAAAATGGTCAAAGCTGAGCTTGACAGAACAGGCACAGCTCTTGCTGGAAAGCTGGTCAAAAAGCTTCCGTTGGATGGACATAGTAGGAGTAAATTTCAGGCAGTGGGACCCTTTCACCTGGAATCCAATAAAATCCCGCAGCTCAATTGTTGAACATTTGCAGGATTGTATCCCCGGGCAATGGTATAGCGTAGCATCATTGCTGCAAAAAATTTGGGACAAGGACCCCTTCGAGCTGCGCCCGGTCCACTACAACAGCCGGCGAGATCGTAGCAAGTCAAGCGTGCTGCGTAGCAAGTGGGATAGCTGCGAGGGAGAATACTATATTGGACTGCTTTCCTCTTCTCTCTACGAGTTTGGTCTTGTTTCGCTCGCTTACGAGGGCCAGTCATTATCCCAAACCCACGCGGGAAAGAATCAGGTCGCCTTCATGGTGACCGACCTGGGCAGCGCCGTCCTCTCCGCGCAGAACAAGGCTACAGCTACAGCGCATGCCACTCACCCCGCTGACTCTTCACCCTCCCAGGGAAACGGTATACGCTCGCTGGTCCTGCAGCCCAATTTTGAGTTGCTCTTACTGCACCCCGATATGCCGACCCTCTATAGCTTATTGCCGTTTGCACAGGTGGACCAGGTCAACATGGTTAGCCGCTTGACGCTGACACGCAATTCGGTGCTGCGAGGACTGGAATCGGGTCACGATGTCGAGAAAATACTCCGCATCCTGGCAGAAGGCAGCCAGAAAGAAGTGCCACAGAACGTTGCCTATACCCTGCGCGACTGGGTAAAACTGTACAAGGATGTGAAGATTTCGCAGGTGATGCTGTTTGAAGTATCGAGTGAAGCGGTCGCGGATGAAATGTGTGCTTCGAGAAATCTACAAAAATATCATCTACGCAAACTTGGCCCCACTTTACTCATCGCGGGCAACGATATCAACCTGACCGATCTGCGGCGCGCGCTCGAAAAAGAGGGCATCGCCGTCCGC
>CATPCK010000254.1 GCA_955652655.1 uncultured Ktedonobacteraceae bacterium
AGCAGTAGTACTCGTATAAAGGCATAGATATTTACCTCCCTCACTTGGAAAAGCAATATAAGTATATCTATTGTATTGTCTGGCCCACCTAACGTCAAGAGAGGATTCAATCAAAGGCGTGCCATAGACAGCAAGAAGTAGTAAAATAGACACGATAAAGATACATTCAAATAAAACGTAGAGAAGGAATAAATAAATATGTCTCTCACTATCGGCATCATCGGCCTGCCGCAAAGTGGCAAAACCACACTCTTCAACGCATTAACAAAGGCAGGAGCACCCATAAGTGGGTACGCGACAAGCACAGTACAGGCAAATATCGCCGTCGTCCAGGTCCCAGACCCCCGGCTCCAGCCGCTCGCCGACATATTCAAACCAAAGAAAGTCACACCCACAACCGTCGAGTTTGTAGACGTCGCCGGTATGGGCCAGGCATCCCAATCGCATAAAGAGAATCGCGAAGGACTGAGCGCCGAATTCCTCGGGCATATTCGCAATGCCGATGCCCTCGCCATCGTATTGCGCACCTTTGCCAATAGCAACGTCCCGCACATCTATGACGATATCGACCCAAACCGCGATCTAGACAGCCTGTACGCCGAACTAGCCATGACCGACCTTGCCACCGTAGAGAAACGCATTGAACGTACCAGAAAGGCCGCGAAATCGGGTGACAAGAAGTACATCCAGGAATTAGAGGTGCTGCAATTACTACAGGAGGCTCTCAATGAATTGAGACCGGTCAGCCAGCTTGAGCTGCTCGCACAGGATCGCGCCGTGCTGGATGAACTCTTTCTGCTCACTTTAAAGCCGCGCATGTTCGTCCTGAACGTCAGCGAAGATGTACTGGGAGCCGCGAATGATCTGCTGCAGCGCATCGCTGCCGGTGAGGATGTCGAGAGCGATTCTCTAGAACCCGAACTGAAAGGCATAGCAACCGTTGCCCGCCGTGCCAAAGCTGAAGGATCGGAGGTTGTCGCCGTTTCCGCACGCCTTGAGGCCGAGCTTACAGAGCTGCCCGAGGAAGATGCTAACGAGTACCTGGAATCGCTTGGCCTCCCACAATTGGGAACCGATCGTGTCATCCAGGTTGGCTACCGGCTGCTTAACCTGATTACCTTTCTGACAGCAGGTGAGGACGAGGTTCGCGCCTGGACTGTTACGAAGGGCGCTAAAGCGCCAGAGGCGGCAGGAAAGATCCATTCGGATATCGAACGGGGTTTTATCCGTGCCGAAGTGACGCGCTTCGAGGATTTCATGCAGTGTGGTTCGTTCGCCGCCGCTACGAAAAAAGGGTTGCTACGGCTAGAAGGCAAAGACTATGTCATACAAGACGGCGATATCGCTCACTTTCGCTTTAACGTCGGGAAATAAGCCCCAAATGATGGGGCAAATGCCCCTACTTTTCGTAGAGAATATGCGTCTATACTCTAAAGAGAGCTATTGTTGTTGGCCTGACAAAGGGAGTAGTGAGGCGCATGTTCTCTTCTGATCGCTACTGTTTAAGCTGCGGTGCAGTCAATCCACCAGAGGCCAAAGTCTGCTTTGCCTGTGGATTGTCCTTAAAAATTACTGTCCCACTGCTGCAAGAAGCGACAATCAAAGGCCGATACCTGCTCCAGCAGCGCTATCGCATTCTTTTTCAGATAGGCAAGGGAGGCTTCAGTGCCGTCTATAAGGCGGAGGATACTCTCTTCGGCGATCATCCGATCGCCATCAAAGCCATCACGTTGAGTGGTCTCAGGCCACAGGAGGTGATAGAGGCCACAGAAGCCTTTAACCGCGAAGTGACATTATTGACCGGTCTGAAGCATCCCAACCTTCCTCAAATCTACAATCACTTCTCCGACACTGCATGCTGGTACCTTGTAATGGATTTCATCGAAGGGAAAACGCTGGAGGAACACCTGGAAACCATGCCTGAGGCACGCCTCCCCACTGGCGAAGTACTTGAGATCGGCCTCATGCTCAGTTCGGTCCTTGAATACCTTCACTCGCGCCAACCATCAATTATCTTTCGCGATCTCAAGCCCTCAAACGTCATGCTCACGCCTGCAGGAGGCATCGTCCTTATCGACTTTGGTATTGCTCGTCATTTCAAGCCGGGACAGGCTAGAGATACCATTCCTTTTGGCTCCCCAGGCTATGCCGCGCCGGAACAATATGGGAAGGCCCAGACTACACCTCGCACCGATATTTATGGCCTTGGCGCACTGTTGCACCAATTATTGACGGGCAACGATCCTTCGCAAACGCCATTTCGCTTTGCCCCTCTGCAAGCACAGGATCAACCCGCGCTCTCCGAACTCGAACAGCTGATTATGCAAATGGTGCAAATGGATGCAACGCAAAGACCCGAGAGTATCATCGTGGTGAAAGAGGAGCTACAGCGCATCACCCATGCATGGTCCAGGCAGTACTGGCATGGCTTTCAAGCCGAAGCATCACCAGGAATACAGAGGGCCGCCACAGCCTCCTGGCAATCACCTCAACCTCGTCTACAAACGCTCGACGCAGCTATGACTGGAGGTAGCGCTGTATCCACCATGCCAGGCGTCATGAGCATGGGGCCAATGACTCAGCTACACACGTCCATGCCTGGCACAGGCGGCACTTCTTCAATGCATGGGGGGCCAACTCCGCAAAAAAAGAGGAACGGCATGGCTATCGCCAGCATATCCCTGGCTGCCCTCAGCATTACGCTGCCCTTCTTCTCATGCGTGAGCTCTTCATTCCTTGGAATCTATTTCGGCATTGATCACTTTTCCATCGCCTTTTTCATACCTTTACTGGTCACACTCATACCGGCGGTTCTAGCGGTTATTTTCGGACATATAGGTAAGCGCAGAGCTACAACCATGCCAGGTTTGCTATCCACAAAAGATACTGCGGCGACTGGCATGGTTATCGGCTACATCTTCGGCTCAATCTACCTCGCTTTCTGCCTCTCCTACTTCTTGATAGCCAGGTAACCCGATGCGCACGTTTTTTCCTATTGCGCAATCTTGACGACATATGCTATACTACTTCTGAGCAGGGAGAGTGCTGGAATCGCTCGGCAACAATGCTCAGGCGTATCCGGCACAAGAAATATGGTTCATTTCGTAGGGTCAGTTATATAATACTTGCACGGATTGTCAAACCGGGGTGTAGCGCAGTCGGCTAGCGCGCAGCGTTCGGGACGCTGAGGTCGGAGGTTCAAGTCCTCTCACCCCGACCAGGATGGCACACTTAATTCCTTGATGTTCACTCGTTACGGGTATCACAAGTGAGAAGTGTCACAAAACGTTTACAGGTCAAAGAAGAAAGTATAAGGAGTTTTGGAATGCGGACAAATCAGATACACCCTACTGCTTTTGCAGGATGTTGTCATCTGATGCCTGCTTACGGCGGTCTATCTATAGAGAGGCCAATAAGTAGCAAATGTTCCGCTGTGCCATGCTCACCTGGACGTGCAAGGCGCTTAAATCCGTATCCATCTAGTCGTCGCTGCAGGCGGCAGTAGAAGCTGAGAGGGAGGGCCTCGTTCCGTTCCTTCCCAACCTGCGTCTCCGCTTCTTCCTCGCTGTCTGTTGTGTTTATCGGCTCTGACAGAGAGGAAAGGAAGCCATTCATGCCTGTTCTTGTATTGAATTCCTCGCTACAACCTCTCTCGGTCATTCCTGAGCGTCGCCTCATCGTGTTGCTCTCCAAGCAGAAGGTTACCTTTGTAGATGAGAGTGTTCGTAGTTTGATCGAAGAGAGTATTGAAGCTCGACGTCTTGAGCTGGAACGGCCCGTTATTGTGCAGTTATTAGCCAATGTACGGGTTCCTCGTGTAGCTCTTCAGCCGTCTCGTGCAAACATCCTGCTACGCGATGATGAAACGTGTCAATACTGCGGCAAGCGTAGCCGCGACCTGACGCTTGATCATATTATCCCGCGTTCACGCGGTGGCACTAGCACGTGGGAAAATCTCGTAGCTTCCTGCAAACACTGCAATGGCAAAAAGGGGAATCGCCTCTTGAAAGAGGTAAATATGCGTCTATTGCGCCAGCCTCGCCCGCTTTCGCAAGAGTACGCTGGCTTCTTCCTGCTGCGTTACCCCAAATTGCACGAGGCTTACCAGGAATTCATACTGAGTGCCCATGGTGGTTCACTTCGCGAAATGAGCGCTTAGGTTTCGCCTTAATCTTGTAGGGGCGCAATAAATTGCGCCCCTACATCCAGCCATTCTTTCCTACACCTTTCTCCTCATCGTACGTATTATGAATAGTATAGGGATACCCGTCCGACCATCTTAGGACTCTTGTCCTTTAGACGCCTTTTTTCATCTTTAAAACGTATATATAAGTAGTAGGCGTCATTTACGTAGTAAACATTATTCGTTACACTAGAATAAGGGGAATTTCTACCTCACTCTGGGAGTGACAGTGCTGATTCTGTTGTTTACCAGGAAGGTGATTACATGATTACAGAAATAACCGAAACCGAGGACTCATCCTCAAGCAGGCAGGCAGGCAGTTCCTACCTCTGCCTGCATGGACATTTTTATCAACCTCCTCGCGAAGATCCTTTCACCGGTATCATACCAATCGAGCCTGAAGCGACTCCTTATGCCAATTTCGACGAGAAAATCACCGCTGAATGTTACCGCCCAAACGCCGAAGCTGGCAACTTTGCCTGGATCAGCTACGACCTTGGGCCAACGCTCGCCTCGTGGCTAGAAGCTGCCCATCCTGAAGTCTATAAACAGATTATTGCTGCTGACCACCAGCATAGAATGCGTTATGGTGTAGGCAATGCCCTCGCACAGGCTTATAACCATACCATTCTACCCCTGGCAAACAGCCGCGATAAAAACACGCAGATTCTGTGGGGTTTACAAGACTTTCGCCATCGCTACGGACACGACGCACATGGCATGTGGCTCGCTGAAACTGCTGTAGACATGGAAAGCCTGGACCTCCTGGCGCAGCATGGCGTCATTTACACGGTACTGGCTCCCTGGCAGGCCGCTACCCCCATCGATCCCACCGAGCCTTACCTTGTGCGCCTCTCCAATGGCCGCAGCATCACTGTCTTCTTTTATAATGCTCCATTGTCCGGCGGAGTCTCTTTTGACTGGGATACCACCAGCAATGCCGATCTCTTCGCGGCCTCATACCTGCCAGGACAACTGGTCAAAAGCAAGAGCGATGCCGGAGAAGAACAGTTAATACTCATCGCCACAGACGGTGAACTCTATGGCCATCATAAACCATGGCGCGATAAATTCATGACCCACCTGATCCACTCAGGTGCGCCTGCCTATGCGTTTGAAGTGTGTACACTGGAGCGCTACTTGCAGATGTACCCGGCCACGAAAGAAGTTGAATTGCGCGTGCCCAGCTCCTGGAGTTGCG
The DNA here is from genome assembly GCA_955652655.1 of uncultured Ktedonobacteraceae bacterium. Taxonomy (GTDB): domain Bacteria; phylum Chloroflexota; class Ktedonobacteria; order Ktedonobacterales; family Ktedonobacteraceae; genus UBA11361. Next base: position 5,385 of record CATPCK010000254.1, read on the forward strand.
GACACGGCGTAGCACGTTGGGATACTGGCTGCGAATGTACCGAGGGTGACAGTACCTGGAAGGGTGAGTTGCGCAAAGCCCTGGATCACCTGGCGGAACATGGTGATCAATTGTTTGAGCAGTACGCGGGTGAAACCTTGAGCGACCCATGGGCCGCACGGAACGCCTACCTGGAACTGCGCAACGGCTGGGTAACCCCTGAGAGCTTCTGGGCGCAGTACGGTAAAGAACAGCACATGCCGGAGGACCCGCAACTGGCAGAGCGCACGCGCTTGCTACTCGAGGCGCAATATTATCACCAGTATAGTTTCACAAGCTGTGGTTTTTTCTTTGAAGACCTGAGCAGGATCGAGCCGCGCAACGATATCGCTTTCGCGCGCCGTGCCATCAGTCTAACATGGCAGGCTCTTGGCATTGATCTACAACGTGACTTTCTACGTGACCTGGCGCATGCCAGAAGCTGGCGCATCAACATAACTGGCGCCAACCTCTATCGCCAATTGCCAGTAGTGCGACCAGACCTGTTGCCTCCACTACCCCAGGAGTAATAAGAATTGGCTATATAGCCAAAAAGGGGATTGCCCTGAGCGCGATATTGTGCTCAGGGCAATCCCCTTTTTAAGACTCTTAGACCCTGATTCCTAATAGGCCAGAATTTGCGTATTCCAGTCGGTATGGTCCCAAACCCAGGCCGCCTGGTCTATCTGCATGTTGATACAGCCATGACTGCCATCAAAATTGAAGGAAGAGGTACCACCCGAGTCATTATGCGGGAACTGCGTACCTGGGCCAAAGTCCTGCCGCCACCAGGCGTCATGTATGAAGAAGCCACCCCAGTGGTAGAGAATCGCATAGTGAATAGGCGTATCTGGATACCAGAACGGAGAACCTTTCGGCTCAGTCGATTTGAACAGGTCTGGCGATTTGCGATCCTGAACCGTCCAGTAACCCGGCAAAGCTGGGCGCTCCACGCGTCCCGTAGTGACGTAGAAGGATTTCACCAGTTTGCCGTTCTGATAGAAGCGCATAGCCTGCTCAACCATCGAAACCACTATGATCGTCCCGGAGACATGGTAATGATTGATCATCTGCTGGTCCGTGGCATGAGACTGGTTATACGGAGTCTTATCGCTATAATCTGCCTGCATCATATGCAGGTTGAAGAACTCATTATTCTCATCATCCACCACAGACTGGAAATCCTGGGGGGTATAGGCCCAACCAAGTTCCCTGTTCAACCAGTAACCAATGCCATCGGTCGTGTATCCCGCATCAAGAATGTAGTTATGGCCATCGGTCTTATCATGATAAAGATGCGCCTGCCCCCACGCCCTGGCTTCGCGATCTAGCGCTCCAATCAGGTATGTAGATGCACCTTGCACCAGGTCATTGCGCATGGAAGCCATATCTGCATCAATGCGCGCAGAGAAGGCTAAAAAGTCTTGAATGGTCCTGGCCTTATTCATTTGTGCCAGGTCAGCATCGTACAGCTTCTGATAGCTGCTGCTGTTCATGCCATAGGTCTTTAGCAGGTTGATCTGCGATTTAAACTCACCAAGTTTGGCGGTGCTGACATAGGGCAGCGCCTCAATCGAGTTCACCACTGCTTGCTGGTATTGTGCGTCTATCAGCGTGGCAAGTTTGTTGAACTCACTTGACTTTGTCGCATTGTTGAATTCTTGCATGTCGCCCTGGTATTGAGCTTGCATGGCAGCGACATCAATACGAGCCTGTTGCATCTGATTGATCGTGTTCTTAAAGGTCGTAAGCTTGCTATAGGTTGATCCCATTAAGCCTAATGCATCGATTGCTGTTTGAGCATACTTGCTGAC
>CATPCK010000255.1 GCA_955652655.1 uncultured Ktedonobacteraceae bacterium
CCCGGCTAGCTCAGTTGCCGTGGTCTCTACAACTCTCTCCGGCTATGGCCGATCTTATACGTGAAGCGTTAGCATTGAGAAACTCCCCGCTTTCGACCGTTGATACTCTGCTAAAAGCCCTTGCTGTACAGATGATTTGGCGCTACATTGGTGAAGGCGAACTGCTCATGGACGGTGCAACAACGCTGCCGGATCAAGCAGTCGAGAATGCGCGCCGCTTCATTCACGCACATTTAGGTGAGCCGCTTACGCTGGATATGATCGCTATGGCGGCGGCGATCAGTCCACCGCATCTTATTCGCATGTTCCGACATGAGTTAAACACGACGCCAATGGCCTACCTCTGGGAGCGACGTGTGGCACAGGGAATCGAACTCCTGAGACAGACCGGACTTAGCGTGGGCGAGATCGCCGAACGCTGTGGCTTCCGCACGAGCTACCATTTCTCGCGGCGCGTGCGACAAGCGGCCGGTCTGTCTCCTTTGGAAGTACGGCAGCAGGCATGGGAGTGCAAGTGAAGGCATCATAACCACTTCAAGATGTGTTGCGGGTGGACGAAACTTGCCGCATAGCGTTCAGCTTATGTCCTTTGCTGATTGCCGCTATGAACAATGCCCCGGTAGCACACAGGCCCCCACCAATTGACAGCGTGAAAGGCGCACCAATCGACTGAGCAACCCAACCGGCGAGAAGATTCCCAAAGGGTGCCAGGCCCAATGCGGTCATCACCCAGATGCTCAGTATTCGCCCTCGCATATTTTCCGGCGTTAGTAATTGCAGCGCAGTGTTTGTGGAGGTCATCGCCATCACAGTACAGGCGCCTAAGGCCATCAAGAGCAAGATGGCGACGTTCAACACGTTGACCATGGCAAAGGCGAGACAGGCAGAGCCGCCTAGAACACACAATATCACGAGAAGGAATCTTCCTCGCTCTAGACGCTGGCTCAACGCCACCAGGAGGATAGCTCCTAACAGCGCGCCGATACCAGATGCTGAGTTCAGCACACCCAGACCTGACGCCCCTATATGAAAGATGTCGCGCGCGAAGATTGGCAGGAGTATAATATATGGGAAGACGAGAAATGCAATGATGAATTGTAGCAACAAAATCACCTGTAATGATGGACGCTTCCTGGCAAAGCTCAATCCCTCGCGTAAATCCTGCCAGATACCTTGCTGGCGGCTGATGCGCTCCCTCTGCCTGGGGTGTATCAGTATCAGCGGGATAATAACGGCTACGTAGCTGATCGCATTGAGGTAGTAGGAACCTGCGATGCCAAATATGCCGATGGAGAAGCCCCCAAGCGCCGGACCGATGACCCGCGAGAGATTGAACTGCATTGAGTTTAAAGCAATGCCCTGTTTGAGTTGCTCCAGCTCCAAAAGATCGCCGATAAAGGCTTGCCAGGCAGGGAAGCCTACTGCATTAAATGTTCCATTGATGAGCGCCATCAGAATGATCTGCCAGACGGTGATAATATGCAATGTGGTAAAGATGCCCAGTAACGTCGCCGTGCTCATGAAGATGATTTGCGTACCTATGAGCACGGGGCGTCGATTAACCCGGTCAGCAATGACGCCACCGAAGAGAGACAGGACAATATTTGGCAATAGTGCGGCAAAGCCAACCAGGCCAAGCAGGAATGCTGAGTTCGTCAATTGCAATACCTGCCAGCTCTGTCCTACTGACTGTACCCAAAAGCCGATGCTTGAGAGAAATGAGCCAAACAAGAATGGAGCAAAGTTTTTATCTTTTAAAGGGTGCAATGATACGGGAAAAACAAGATGACGTCGGACTGAAGAGATGGAGAATGCCATGAAGAAAACCACTGCCAATTCTAGTTAAAAAAATTGTGGCATCCCGTTTAGCGAGATGCTGAATTGTTTGTATAGTGTTTAACATGCTGGGGTTGATGCGCCTGTGATGAACATACTTGTACCTCTTTCTCTGTGATATGTTTCTAATCGCCAAAGCATTACCAAGCATTACATAGAAATGTTGATCTACGCTAGTGCTCATGAGAATTAGTGTTGATAAGAAAATGATAACACCAGAATAGAGGCAGGACGATGGCTGAAATTGATGGGAATGTGTCTGAGATGCGCAGAATCCTGTTATTTTGTCGCAGTTGTATTGGTTGGTGCACTTGTAACGTAGGGGTGATCCCTTGTGGTCGCCTGTTCAGGCTCTGCCGCCGCATTGCGCTTGTTCTTTCCTTCGCCAACAAAGTCTAGAAGGGGATGGGAGCGTCACCGGTCATATCCGCGAGGATGCGCCTGCTGCCATTGCCAGGCATCGCCAATCATCGTGGCAATGTCGGGCTTTTGTGGCATCCAGCCCAGTTCATCGCGAATCTTGCGGCTGGAAGCGACGAGTATTGGAGGGTCTCCAGCACGCCGGGGAGCCTCAACAGAGTTGATAGGAACTCCCGTTACTTTACGAGCGGTCTCGATCACCTCGCGTACAGAAAATCCCAGGCCATTTCCAAGGTTGTAGATGCGGTGTTCCCCGGCACGGACACTGTCCAGTGCGAGTAAGTGGGCGCGCGCCAGATCCTCGATGTGTATATAGTCGCGGATCGCTGTCCCATCGGTTGTGGGATAGTCGGTTCCGTAGATCTGAACCGCAGGACGCTGTCCTGCCGCCACTGAAAGCACGATGGGAATAATGTGTGTCTCGGGATGATGATCTTCTCCCCACCGCCCACTGGCTCCGGCAACGTTGAAATAGCGAAGACTGACCGCCGCCAGGTCATGAGCAGCGACCATAAAGCCGATCATCTGGTCGATCGCCAGCTTCGATCCTCCGTAGGGATTCGTCGGGCGAGGAACTGCCGTCTCGAGTATCGGTACCTCTTCAGGCTCTCCATAGACTGCGGCAGTTGACGAAAAGACGAGGCGTGGTACTCGTGCAGTGCGCATGGCCTCCAGCAGATTCAGCGTGCCACAGACGTTGTTCCGGTAGTAGCGCTCTGGCTGCTGTACAGACTCGCCTACCAGGGACAACGCCGCGAAATGCAGCACACCGTCGAAGCCCATGCCAAGCGCCTGATTCAACGATGCTTCATCCAGCAGATTGCCCTCGATGAAGCGAGCCCCATCTGGTACTGCCTGGACGTGTCCTTTCGAGAGATTATCAAAAACGGTTACCTTGTGGCCTGCTTCGAGAAGTTGGACAGTCATCACACTTCCGATGTACCCGGCTCCACCTGTGACGAGAAGTTTCAATGTGCGACCTCCGCACCAGCTGCTGGCTGGAATGAATAAAATACCGGTTGCTTGAAGCCGCGCGCTTCGAAGTTTTGCAGGACAGTATGTGCCAGAGTCTCAGTATCTTCACGCTTGATCAGCGCAATAGCACAACCACCGAA
>CATPCK010000256.1 GCA_955652655.1 uncultured Ktedonobacteraceae bacterium
GCTTTAATGGTGAGCGTTTTTTCATAGTTCATTGCTCATCAGAGGCATCCCTGCAGGTGAGGGAATGAAAGAGGAGGCATCAGGATGTTACGGGGTCTATATCGTTTTTATCTCTACGCGGTTTTCATCGCTATGTTGCTGTTCGCAACGTCCGGTGTGATACAGTTCCTGACGGTACTGTTTCAAAGAGTATTCAAGGATCCATACAATACACCCAGCGGTGTAAACTTTGTACAGGCACTGGTGTATGGAATAGTATCGTTGATTACAGCGGCGCTGTTTGGCGGTTTGCACTACTGGCTGATTCGTCGCGATATGCGGAACGATCCCATGGCCGGGAATAGTGCTGTACGCGCCTTCTTTCTGAATGCTGTAGAATTGATCAGTCTTCCATTGGCGGTGGGCTCAGGAACAGCTACGATCTCTGCCATTGGGCAGCACAATGCAGGCGGACTAAGCAACTCGGCAGCATTCACCATTACTTTACTCGGGCTATGGTTATCGCTCGAATGGGAACGCCGACGAGTCCAGGCAAGCTCAGGAGCTGCTCTCGTATTCCAGCGGCTGCATCTCTATGGCACGCAACTCATTTTACTTTTCATCCTCACTTTTAGCTGGCTCCAATCGATGGGACAACTGGTGGACAAAGTTTTGTTCGGAGGAGCAGGGGCCTTAGCTACATGCGCCGGTAGCACTGGATGCCAGGGGCCTGACATTGCCGCTGTACTTGCGAATGTGGTAAGTACACTCTGGGTTGTGTTGTTCTGGATAGGCTACGGCTGGCTAAGCCGCAACGATACGGCTTCTGTGTTACGCAGGGTGTTTCACTTCATTGGTTTCGGTTTTGGCATCATAGCAGGGCTGGTCGGCATCTATCGAGGGGTAACACTGATCTTTTTGCTAGCAATCTTCAAAGAGTCATTACCGGCTAATAGCATTTCGGGGCCATTCGCGGAGTATGATGTGATATCACCCCTTAGCCTTGGCATCCTCGTGGTAGGAGCCTATCTTATCTGGCTGCGCAATGCAGTAATGAAACATCCTGAAGAAAGGGTTTCGGTGTTTTTGACGGGGCTGGCAATAGCTGCTGCCCTGGCTGGTGCTGCCTTCTGGTCTGGCTGCGGGTTGATTTTGCTAAATATACTTGAGAAAGTTTTCCCTTCAACCACGCCAGTAACGCCGGAAAACTGGGCAAGCGCGGTTGCTCTTGTCATTGCAGGCATCGCTTATATCCCCCTGGGTCTCCTGCTGCGCATCCTCAGTGCGCGGACGGCATTTCTCGTACCCCTGCGAGGATTCACTTTTGCGCTGTTCGGTGGTGGAATTCTGGCGGCAGCCATTGGTGGGGCGACCGCGCTCTATGCATATGGTACCGCTGCGCTCGGCTCTGCCCTGGATAACTGGGTATATATCGCACATACGGGTATCGCTTCGCTTGCAATAGGTGTGTTGATCGTGGGTATTTACCTGTGGACAAGTATACGTGAAGGTTTCTTTGCCGGCATCACGAAGCAGCAGGGAGCGGAGGTGAAGCCCCCTGTGGGAGAAGTACACGTAGTAACGCCTATCCTGGCACAGGCAAATGGAGCAGATGGCCCGTCAGCGAAGGAAACACAGGCGATGCAAGCAGGGCAAGTGACGACGGTCGCAATAACTCAGTCTGTTGGGGAGATTGTAGACGAGTTGTTAGCGGGGAAGATTAGTCGTGACGAGGCGGTAGCACGCATTGAGAAGGCTGTAAAGTGATGAGGATGCTACTCATACTGAGAAGATGCCTTTTGTCACGAAATGTGCGAGCCTACGGGAGTGGAGGGGCAGTATCTGGTAGCGGGAGTTCGAGCGTATCGCTATACTCTGAAGCCAGGGTAGGGCATGCGGAATTGTCGGGATGCCACCACCATAGGCGTTGAATCACCGCTCTTGTTCCTGGAGTCCAACGAAAACAAATTTCGCCGATATTGGCATAGCCAATGATATGTACTCCTGCTTTCCACTTACTCAGCCACTCCTCGCGGTGAAAAAGTGTCTCCGTAAGCCTGTTCTTACGTTTCTCCAGCGTGCGCTCTAATATACTTGCTCCTTTTATTGACCCGCGCACGACGTGGTGCGTTCCCAGAGGCAGTTTTTCAGGAGCCTGTTCAGCGACAAGTGACCTTCTCGCCAGTTTGCGCCTGGTCCTTCCAAGTCTCCCTTCCGCAAAGGCGATAACTCTTAAGGCTATACGCTTCGGCCTCAATGTTAATCTAGCAAAAGACATGTGGGGTCTTTGCCCCTGTTCAAGGGCCAGATCCTCAGCATTAAGGGGGTTCATTGCATCAGGAATATAGCGCAAGCGATAGCTCCGGTCTGGCGGAGTATCGTTGAACGCTCCCCTGGGCCAATTCTTTGCCGGCAATACTATTTCATAAGGGGTTCGCAACGCGTCTAAAAACCTTGGCACCGACCACCAGAAGAACAGGACCCGTGAGCGTATAATTGCGAGCATTTTTTTCAGGATATGGCGTTTACCTGCTGCCACATCCCAGGCAAAAAAATCTATCATTGGCATACGGGTTCGTCTCAAGAGATGGTAGAGATACGGGTAGCCTACAGCAAGCGCGGCCATCTGAGAGCTTGAGCCCTCATTACGTAAAGGGCTGGATGTGTAATCGACGATCTTGGCAGTAGCGGAACTCGCATGATCCCAATAATCCAGGCTCGCAGCAAAAGCGTAATGAACATCTCCGGAGAGAAAGACGACTCGTTTCATGGCGCTAACTGCGCAGAGTAAGGCTTGAAAGGTCCCCCACTCTAAATTCCACGCCTCCCGGTCATAGGCGTAATTATCTTTGATGCGCAATCGGCTCCAAAATTGAATAGCCTCCATAAATCCTACGCCGAGCACAGGAGTAGCAGAAATGATAATGGTTACCTCTGCATCCTTGCGCTCAGCAGCAACTACCTGTCTCTCGATCGCATCGGGAGCCAACAGCCCCGGGAATTCGCTTGGGGAGCGGTAGAGGCGCTGTGTGCGAGTATCCATGACGATCAGTTGATAGCGAGGAGCAGAATATGTATAGTACCAACGGAGCGCCCGATCGGAATGTGCCAGTTCGCCGCTACCTTCAAAGGAGGCAGGCAAACCGATAATTTCGGCGATGGTATCCTCCTGTGGGTCCGGTTCATCACCTCGATTGGTATCAATGTTTTCAAGGAGGGTGATACCATCTGGCTGATCAAATTGATCGGGAGTGTTGCCCCAGGCCTGGAACAGGGCATATGTCATGAGGGCGTTACGCACTACGCGACGTCCCAACGGGCTGGCCAGAACTCTTCGACACCATGCGCCGTCCAGGTACCAATCATCGGTCACATCATGGTCATCACAAATTGTATACGTAGCGATGTTCGCCAGCGCGCGGCGCACCTGTGGTAAAGTAGAGCGAAATGCACGCAGTCTTTCCATGTGATCCGCAAACGTGACCTCTGCTTTTTTCTGTTTCTCAGGCCGAGGTTGCGCATCAGGATACATATTCCATATATCTTCAGCGCCGGGCAAGTCATCTGGCCAAAGTAGATCTGACCAGGCAAAAAGATACATGGCAGCGTATTCCGCAAAGGCGAGCAACTGGTTTTCAGGTGTGGTCGTAGTAAACAAAGCCTTGTTGAGTACCACCTCTCTCCGTTCTCCTGGCGCCAACATACGAGCGGGTATTTGCACCAGCGGGAGCACTTCTTCCTTGTTTCCCTCAAAAAGAAATTTGCCTGCATCTATCAGGGCAAACAAGAGCGAGGCGGCTACATCATCTGCGTAGATCTGATCGCCAGTCATAAAAAGCTGTTGGGGGCGGTCCGCCGGGTTCCCGGCTGCACTCTCGAGCATGGTATCTATTGCCGACAGCAATTCTTTGCCAACCCCGTGCGGTTTGCGACAGGAGCCATGAAGTAACTTGACCTGGTTCAAATCTTCAGGTGGCAAGACGAAGCTGGGAAGGGGATGTCCAGGATACACCAGACGATGGAGCGGATCAGCAGACGAAGGGTCAATCGTGAGAATGCCCGGCGTGTTAAGATCAGTAAATGCCTCCGGTACGTAACTTTCAGGTGTATCATCAGGTTGAAAGCATACATTATAGTAGTAGAGTTCACCCCAGGCCAATTGCTCTTGCTCGTTCGTGGTAGAAGCCGTGACAGCTACAATATGCAAGTGGTCACCGAGGCGGACTGTTTGGCGCGTTCCCTCAAAGCGTTGAACAAGCTTTCCCCCGGCATCTCTACCATAAATACGCAGTATGACCCTGCTTGATGCCTTCAATGCTAGCCAGACAGTAACGCCACGGGGCTCAGTACGTCGCAACATGGGACCCACGAGAATAAGTGGTAGGGACGAGAATCTTTCTGCTAATGATGTCCAGGGCATGTGATGCACTCCTTCAGGTTTAGCCTTTGTCCAGGCCAAGTGGAACATCCCTTAACGAGGTGTACCTGGCGCCAGTTCGCATCAGTTCGCTTTTCATGACACTCAGGTAGCGTACGCGAACGAGGGGAGAGTGCGGCTGGCGATCTTGTACAGCGAGCAGGCGCTGGAGGCGCTGTAGTTCTTCCGGCTTGAGCGGCGCTTTGATACGTGCGAGCGTCAGATGTGGTGAGAAAGGACGCGTATCAATTTCAAACTCGCATTGCGCTAGCTCCAGGTTCAACTGGTGATGGAGTAGCTGAAGGTTACCGGAAGGTTCTTCAACGCCGATCCAGATGACACGAGGCTGGCGTGGTGATCCAAAGATACCCGGGTGCGAGAGGCGGTATTCAAAGGAGGGAATCGACTGAGCGGAGAGTTCAGCCGCGCGCGTTGCTTCAGCCAATTGCTGATCATTCAATTCGCCGAGGAAGGCGAGGGTGAGATGAATCCCCGCCGGATCAACCCAGCGAAGACCAGGCAGCTCCTGCGCCATTCGGCGAATTATTTCGCCCAGGTAGCGCTGCAGGGATTCATCTAGCTCTAGAGCAATAAATGTGCGTGTCATGCGGCAAAAAGCATCGCATCAAGTTCCATGCCATCAATCGTTTCGACCTGGATCAGATGCTCGGATATAGCGATGAGTTTGTCTTTGCGCTCACGCAGAATGTTGATTGCAGTTGTGTAGGCTTGTTCAACCAGGAAGGAAACCTCCTTGTCAATTTTTGCCGCTGTCTCGGGGCCGATGGAAGTGCTGCCATCAGGTTCCACTTTGAACGCGACATTTCCGAGAGAACTCATACCAAATTCACAGACCATGTGGCGAGCTATATTCGTGACATACTCGAAGTCCTGGCTGGCACCTGTCGTAATATCTCCGAAAATAAGCTCTTCAGCGGCGCGGCCTCCCATGGCGCCAGCCATCTTCGCCAGCAGTTCTGAGCGGCGCATGAGATAGCGGTCCTCAGACGGTGCCTGCACGGTGATTCCGAGGGCCATCCCCCTCGCTATGGCTTGCACCTTGCGCACAGGATCAGTACCTGGCATTGAGCGCATGACAATGGCGTGTCCCACTTCATGATAGGCGATAATGGATTTTTCGGCCTCTGTAATCACACGGCTCTTGCGTTCGGGACCAGCCATAACACGCAGGATTGATTCTTCGAGTTCCGGCATGGAAATGAGTGACTTGCCACGGCGTGCCGTCAAAAGCGCGGCCTCGTTCAACAGGTTGGCGAGGTCGGCACCGGAGAAGCCGGCTGTTTGACGAGCCAGTTCGTGCAGCGCAATATCGCTTTCAATAGGTTTACCTTTGGCATGAACCTCAAGGATGGCGAGGCGGCCACGGATGTCCGGTTTGTCGAGCATAACCTGGCGGTCAAAACGTCCTGGTCGTAGCAGGGCAGAGTCGAGTACATCAGGGCGATTGGTCGCGGCGATAATGACAACATTGGTCTGCTTATCAAATCCATCCATCTCTACAAGTAACTGATTGAGCGTCTGTTCACGCTCGTCATTGCCTCCAACACTGGCATTGTTTCTCTGGCGACCAACGGCGTCGATTTCATCGATGAAAACAATGCAAGGCGCGTGCTCTTTAGCCTCTTTGAAGAGGTCTCGTACTCGTGCCGCACCGACACCAACGAACATCTCCACAAATTCGGAGCCGCTTACACTAAAGAATGAGACGCCAGCTTCACCCGCCACAGCACGTGAAATAAGTGTTTTACCTGTACCTGGTGCACCGACAAGGAGAACACCCTTAGGGATACGCGCGCCCAATTCGGTAAAGCGTGAAGGGTGTTTGAGGAAATCGACAATCTCCTCGAGTTCCATTTTTGCTTCTTCAACACCGGCCACATCTTTGAAGAGAATAGAGGGGCGAGATTCGTTAAACCGCCTGGCTTTGGAACGCGCAAAAGGAGCAGCACGTCCCCCTATACCTGTGCGACGAAGGACAAAATAGATGCTGCCAACGACAAGAGCTATCAAGAGCAGGTCTATGAGAGCCTGTGACCATTGACCGCCCTGACCACTGTCGATGGTGACAATTACACCGTCGTGCCGAAATATATCTGTAACTGTCTGTCCATCTTCTTTGAACGCATGATATTTTTGACCATTCATACCTGTGGCAAGAATCTCATTGCCATTGATCAACACCGTTTTTATTTTGTGCTGATCCGCCATATCGAGCACGTCAGTAATGGGTTTATCTACCGTACTACTACGCCCCGATGTAAAGTACCCAACGCGTAGTACCAAAAATCCCAGGGTACCTATTCCAAGGAGAATGAAGAAGGCTGAAACACCATAGCGTATCAAGCGCGAGTATTTCCTGGTAGCTTTTTGAGTGGACTTGGGGTCACGGTTATTTTGTTGAGGTGGTTTCATACAGTAAAGTTTCACCCTTCTATGTTGAGCAAGCGTGGGCTAAAAACCTTTCACTACGATGCGACTATCTCTTTTTGTATCCTGGCACGTCATTGTGACTCAAGTCAACAATACGATTAAGTATAGCGTAAAGATGTACCAATGATCAAGATGTTTGCCTGTAAGGTGTTTACAAAATAGTACTTATCCACGGGAAATAGTAACTATTATGGCTCCCCTCGCATTTGTACCTGTTCGATCTACGCATCTAAATCCGAAACTTTCACACTATCGATAAAAGATTCGGACGAGGGGCCCTTCAACTTTCCTCCAAGCCCTTCGTAGATGTGATATGGTATTCATAACATAGTAAATATGGCGGCCTCTATCTATTTACTTGCGCGAAGGGAAGGACGAGGAGCACATGGAGGAGTCACTCAAAACGAGTAGCACTGAAGCGACGACATCGACACGGAGAATTACTGGCAAACTTCCAGCAGAGAATGCTTCCACCAATACACAACAAACTACGGCAGCGAGTAATGGGCAGGACGCGACCTCTAAGGCCATTGACAGCCTGCAACTCGTGGTAATCGAGGGGTTTCAAGTTGGGCGCGGCGTGGCGCGGATAGATCCAGGCGATATGGCACGCTTAGGATGTCAACCTGGCGACATTATTATGATTTCAGGGGGACGCACTACAGCGGCAAAGGTTGTGCCAAGCGCTGTTGTTGAGCGTGGGCAACAGACGATCCAGATGGATAGCAAAGTCCGTCAGAACAGCGCATCTGGACTCGGCGAGCGTGTCACCGTGTGGAAGGCGAAAGTGAGCAATGCAGAAAAGATCACACTTTTACCATTGAGCGCTGGTACACCAATTCAAGAGAGCGATCTGCAGTATATTACCCGCTACATGATTGGCTTGCCTGTTACTATCGGAGACCTGCTACAGGTTGGGACGCCTGGAAGCGCCCCGCGTGAATTTCTGATTATCAGCACTACTCCTGCCACGCCAAGTTATGCCTTGCGAAAAAAGCGGAGTAGTGGGGACCTGGATTCGATCATTCCACCGGTAATGCCACAGCCGGTGACGGCGACCGAGGCGGTAGTTGTGCAGCAGGGCACCCTTGTAAAAGCGCAGGCAAGGGGCGCGGCTCATGGAGCACCGGGACGGGTCAGTTATGAAGACATTGGTGGCCTGGGGAAAGAACTGCAGCGTATACGGGAAATGATCGAGCTGCCCTTGAAATATCCCGCTGTCTTTGATCGACTGGGGGTTGAGCCACCCAAAGGAGTATTACTCTATGGCCCTCCCGGAACAGGCAAGACGCTGATCGCTCGCGTCGTGGCAGCGGAGACAAACGCATTTTTCTCGACCATCAATGGGCCTGAAATCGTGAACAGTGTCTACGGGAAAAGCGAGGCGCTGCTACGCGATGTTTTCCAGGAGGCACAACGACGCGCACCAAGTATCATCTTCATTGACGAACTAGACGCGCTGGCGGCAAAGCGCGAGAACTCAGGTGAACTAGAACGCCGTATCGTAGGTCAACTGCTGACCTTGATGGATGGTATGGCTTCGCGAGGCCAGGTGGTAGTGATTGGCGCGACCAATCAGCCTGATACGCTCGATCCAGCTTTGCGACGCCCTGGTCGCTTTGATCGCGAGATCGGGCTACGCGTACCAGATGTGCGCGCACGAACAGAGATACTGCGCATTCACAGTAAAGACGCGGCCCTGGCAAACGATATTGACTTTGCACGACTGGCACAGCTGACACCTGGTTTCGTCGGCGCAGATCTGGAGGCGCTCTGTCGCGAGGCAGCGATGATCGCCTTGCGAAGGGTATTGCCGCATATCGACTACCAGCGGGGCTATATCCCCTACGAGACGCTGGTTAATCTAAATATAACGATGGCAGATTTCCAGGCCGCTTTACGTGAGATAGAGCCTTCGACGACCCGCGAGGTGTATGTTGAGGTGAGTGAGACTTCCTGGGATGATATTGGAGGAATGGAGAGGACCAAGGAGCTATTGACCGAAGGGGTCGAATGGCCGTTACGCTTCCCTGAAGTCTACGCCAACGTCAAGGCTGAACCACCACGGGGTGTGCTTTTATCAGGTCCTCCGGGATCGGGGAAAACATTGATTGCGCGGGCATTGGCGCATCAGTGTGAGGCAAACTTCATTTCCATTAAAGGGCCAGAACTGCTCTCGAAATGGGTTGGCGAGGCTGAAAAGGGTATCCGCGAGGTTTTTCGACATGCCAAGCAGGCAGCACCATGCATCATTTTCTTTGACGAGATTGATTCGCTTGCTCCCAGGCGCTCAGGTGATACGGATAGAAACTTTAGCAATGGAGTTATAGCGCAGTTACTCACCGAGATGGATGGCATCGAGGGACGCGAAGGCGTCATCGTGCTGGCCGCAACCAACCGGCCTGAACTCATCGACCCGGCTTTGCTGCGCCCTGGTCGTTTTGACCTGGTGGCTGAGTTGGAGTACCCCAACGAAGAAGAACGGCAGGCTATCTTTGCGGTTCATACGCGAGGGAAGGCAATTGCGCCGGATGTTACTGTCGAAGAGTTAGCAAGCCTGACACCGGGGCGAAGTGGTGCGGATATTGAGGCTATCTGCCGGCGAGCCGCGCTACTTGCCTTGCGTGAATGGATCGCTCCCAAGATCGCCATGACTCGTGTCCAGGTTACCGAGACAACCGAGGAGGGGGACGCAACAAACGGCCAGGAGAGTGAACCGCCAAATGAGCAGGCTTCCTTACCGGCACAGCCCGCCAACCGCTTCATGATTCGCCCTGAGCATTTCGCGCGCGCCATTGATGAACAACGCGAACGCTATGCAGTGCAAGAAGAGGCCGAAGAGTCGATATCCAGGCAGGAAGCGGGACGTCAACGGCTGATTGAGATGGCTTCCGACATGAATGCTAATGGGCGCACACCACTAAGAGGGTTTCGTCTCTGGCTGGCACGCCTGTTTGGGCTAGTTCCACGAGAGGTATAGTTCGGCGAAAGACAAGACAAGCAGAGAAGCAGAGCGAGCACCTGGTATAATCAAGTGCTCGTTCTGCTTCTCCATGTAAGAAATTTTGGCTATACAGCATGTAATGTGACAATGCAGGACATATAACCGTTCTTTAAAGTATGAGGGAAAAAGGCAATTCGGAAAGTATATTCATTTAAAATCAAGTACTACCTTCTTACAATAAGTAGTAGAACTATGTTATAATAAGTTACGGAGAGAAAAAGCTAAATAAGCGAAGGGAGAAACATATGTCGAATATGTCCGACCACTCCTCTTCCGTCTCTCGTGAGCAGGTTGCAGAGGCGTACCTGAAGGCCCTCCGGTTGATTGACGATAGGGTTACCCCTTATCTCGGTAAAGTCACAACGCGTGTCCTGGTGCAAGGTGCTGCCAAAAGAGTTTCGAGTACTTATCCATTTCTTCATTTTCTTGTAAAGATGCCTTACACTGATGTCGTCCCAACGGTAGTACAAGAACAATTGAGCGGAGTCTCTACAGTAGAGCTTGCTGCCGCATTAGATGCTTTGTTACAGGAATGTTTTGCCGGTATCAAAGAATTGACCGGTGATCTTATTGCGCCCCCCTTATATGACGAAGTAACACGCCAATTAGAACAGTTACAATAGGAAAGGACCATGGAGAGCAGCGTGCAATCACAGTCAAGGCTAACAGAAAGCGCGTATCGCTCATCCTATATCCGGAATGGTGATCGCTTAGCAGCTATTCTCCAGGAGATGGAATACCTCAATACCATCGGAAAAAGCTTTGTAGCTGCTATCGATCGCTTTCAGGTACACCGGGCCCTGCTTGCAGCTTTGCAAAAGCTCTATAGTTTTGCCGCCTGTACCATTCTACTCAAAAGTGACCCATTCGAGTTATCGATTATCCCCTGCTATCCTCTCAGCCAGGCTTTTTTAGCAGCAATGATTGAACGCATAGCCAGTGCAGCCAGCGTCATGGACTTTCCCGCAGTATCCGTCAAGGAGTTGGCGAACGCCTCGTATCTTGATGCCCCCGATGAACTCTCCATTACCCAGCAACTGGATGCCCCGGTTCAGGATATGATCGGCGGGGCGGAGATCGGTTCTTTTCTAAATATTCCTCTCACGGTTGAGAACCGTATCGTGGGTATGTTGAGCTTATTTGATGAACGGGAAGGCACGTTCGACACTGATTTACTCAAGCTGACAACGATGATAGCCGATTATGCGGCAGTCGCGCTAGAGAACGTTCGCCTGCGTGAGCAAGAAACTGCTCTCTGGCGGCAAGCGGAAATAGGACGACAACGCCTCGAACTGATTATCAGCAGCATGGCCGAAGGGCTACTGATTACTAATGAGCGGGGCGGGATCACTTTGCTCAATGTATCCGCACAGCATTTACTGGCCCAGGCACAACTCGATCTCAAGCAAAACACTCCTCTCCGCAAGCTTGCATTGGCCAGTAATGTGAGTTGGTTACATAAACTAGCCGATATAATTGACGAGGCACTGACTGGTGTGACTGTGATGAACCAGGAATTGATCGCGGGTGAGGCTGGCGAGTCCGTTCCCCTGACACTGAGCATCAGTGCAGCACCGCTCCATGATGCAAGCCAGTCACAATCGCAACCGATAGGTGTAGTAGCCGTGCTCAATGATGTGACGGCGAACAAACAGATTGAGAAATTAAAAGATGAATTCGTTTCTGTCGTTTCGCATGAGCTACGTTCTCCATTAACCGCGATCAAAGGCTACACGCAACACCTCATACGGCGTATCGAGCGCCGATTACGCAAGACACAGCAGGAGCATCAGCAGCAGAGCAGCGCTATAAGTGTCGTGGATCTCCCCGAGAGCTATGATTTACGTAGCCTGGGTATCATCCAGAGCCAGGCTAATCACCTTGAACGGTTGGTCAATGACTTACTAGACCTCTCGCAGGTGCAGTGGGGGAAGTTACATCTCCAATACAGCAGCTTTTACCTGGCAGATGTACTCGCCGAGAGCATACGTTCAGCACAAGCCAGCGCGGAACAACATACAATCTACCTCGATATCGCGGTACAGGATACGAAAATTGTGGCCGATAAAATGCGTATGAGCCAGGTAATTGGGAATATCCTGGATAATGCCATCAAGTATTCTCCACAGGGAGGGCTGGTAACAGTCAAGCTCGAGGAACGTGAAGGCGACTACCTCGTGAGTATTACTGATCAGGGAATTGGTATCAGTCAAGAATATCTCGATCACATCTTTGAACGCTTCTATCGAGTACGCAATACAGCTAGTCGTCAATACTCAGGTATTGGACTTGGATTATATGTCACCAAGGCGATTGTCGAGGAACATGGTGGACATATCTGGGTTACCAATAACAAGGGTCTAGGCTGTACGTTCTCTTTTACAGTGCCTGTAGCAGCTCATGCGGACTAGAGCCAAAACGGTCATGCAGGTAGGAGAGGCCAAAGGGCGTGAAATGAATACTTGCCCAACTGGCGCGTAAAAATTGGATACTGCGCAGGATACGCGCTTCCCCCCATAATGGATACCGCAGGTCACGTAAGGCGTTGAAGAAGTCGATGCCGCTCGAGAGGAGAATCCCAACAGCAATGACGGTCAATTCTATAAGAGGGTGCCGTGGGAAAGCAATGGGTGCGAGAGATGAAAAGAAGCCAACATAGATGATGGAACCTGAGACAAGGGCAGGAAACAAGACGTTTAACCAGATGTATGACGTGGAAGGTTCGTAGAGAAACATCACTGTCACACCAAGTGGACTTACAGCCCAACCGATAAGAGGTCCATGCCGAAGCAGAGTCACCAGCACGTGGGCACACTCGAACAGGACGATCCATAACACCAAGAATCCTGCAAGTTCCAGGAAATTGTATACGTGTATGCTGATCATTGCAACTGGCATATATCCCTCCTCGCATCCCTATTCTGTAGCCAGGAATGAGCGGCTACCACTCACTCATATTATACTATTTTTTCTTGCTTAAAGTACACCTGTGAGACGCTCACTCACTCCAACCTTTTTCTCCAACCAGGGGTACAAAAACACATCCCCCTAATGAACGTATTTCTGGTCCCCAGGGCGCGCGGTGAACGACGAGTAAATCCTGTCGAGTATGACTCCCTACGGGGATGACCAACATTCCCCATGTCACAAGCTGATCTACAAGCTGCTTCGGCACTTCAGGGGCAGCCGCTGTCACCAGTATACGGTCATAAGGGGCTGCA
>CATPCK010000257.1 GCA_955652655.1 uncultured Ktedonobacteraceae bacterium
GCAGTTTGGTCAGTTGGGCGGGATGTTCCAGCAGTGCTAACATTCCAGTGCCAATCAAGTTCACAGTTGTTTCGTGACCCGCGCTCAGCAGAAGAAAGATCATTGCCAGAATTTCATCTTCACTCAATTGATCGCTTCCGTCTTTGGCTTGAACCAGTGCCGTGACCAGATCGTCTTTGGGGTGTGCATGTCGCTCCTTGATGAGCTTCTTCAAGTATCCCATAAAGCTCATGATGGAGGGAATGAGTACCAGGAGATTTCGGTTGGTTCCCGCTGAAATCAAGGTCTTGCTCCAACGATGAAACTTCTGATTGTCTTGGGCAGGCACCCCCAAAATGCGCCCGATCATGGTGAGCGGCAGTGGCAGTGCGAAATCAGCAATGACATCCATGCCGCCGCCCAGCGCTGCTCTCTCCAGTAATTCATTGGTCAACGCTTGGATCTGGCCCCGCATCTGCTCGATCAGACGTGGCGTGAATGCTTTGTGGACGAGTGCTCGCAGTCTGGTATGGTTTGGACTGTCCAGGTCAAGCATATTGTGCTCAAGCGGCTTGAACACGGGCGGGATCCAGGGCAACTTTTTCAATTGCTCAGGTGTCATAGCATTCTGGCGGTCCTTTGCAAAACGTTCGTCTTTCAAGACATTGAGGACATCGTCATAGCGTGTAATGAGCCAGGCGTGCTGTTTGGTAGGGAGCTTCACCAGGAAAACAGGGGAAGCGGCGCGGAGTTGTGCGTAAAACGGAAACGGATTGGCTTTGAACGTGGCGTCGGTCACGTCAACTGGCACTCTTGATTTCACGGGTGTGGTTCCTATGGCAGGGCGTTTCTTCGTCATAATGTATCACTCCCTCGTCCGTCCAAAATCATATTTCATCACCATTCTCCTGGTGGGACCACAGATGAGAGAGCTGACCCACCAGGAGAATGGTGTGATTTTCAACAGAATAAAGTTTGGATTGACAGCTCAGGAGTGCAAGAAGACTTGCATTCTGGCCTGGATTTCATGATTATGTATGCTAAACCACATCAGATGACTCTCAGCCTCAGAAATGAAGAGTTGAGCCTGAGGAATATGCTTCTCTACATAGACAGCATGTGATGGATCGACCAGACCATCGTATTTGCTGGTAATGACTAAGACAGGAACTCTCACCCGGCCCAGATCTCCACAATGATGATGGATGTCATGGAGAAATCCTGATCCCGAACGTGAAGCTTGCAAAAAGGCAAGGGCTGCTTGCTGCTGATCAGGACTCATCGCAGAGAGCACCTGATCGATTGGCAGACAGGTTAGACCCCACATCAGACTTTTGAGCGCAGCCTGAGGTGCAACGCGTCCAAACCTTCGGAAAGCTGCCCAGACCATTCCTTCCAGCACTGGATTGAAGAACAGATAGGTCAGGAAACGTATCATTCCACTGGCATATCTGCCATCTGTTGCGGCGTTCTGCAAAATCACCTTGCTGACTCGTTCGGGATGGCGGCCAGCCAGTTGCAAGGCGGTTGGTCCACCTGCTGAAATCCCTACTACGATCACCTGATCCAGTTGGAGGAGATCAAGCAAACTCATCAGGGCGTCAGCAAATGCTTCGGCACGCTTTCCTGTAGATGAAGGGGTCCTGCTGTAACCGGGTCTTGACGGGATGATCAATTGATAACCCTGCGCCAGAAAGAAAGCCTCATGCCCCAAGGGTGAATGGCAGTTGGTGTGTCCACCGTTCAACACCAGCACTGCAGGACCCTGCCCAACGCATCGATACTCAAACAGTCCCAGTTCCGTTCGTACAAGATGACTCACTTGTTCCGCTTTTTTCCTTCCCATTGCCCAGACACCTTGATGCTGATAGGTCTGGATCATCCAGAAAGCAAAACCCAGTTCAATGAACCCGGCTCCCCCTCGAAACAGGCTATACCAGACAGGATAGGGATTGGGGAAAACGCCAAGGAGCTGCAACCCTTCAACTGGGATCTGAATGACTGAGGAAGTCCAGGCAATGAGAATCCCCCAGAAGAGCCAGCGCCAATGGTGGAGCACCCCATACATCAGCATGCCGAGAAAGGCGATCAAGGCACCCAAAAACAGGAGCACAGGCCAGGGGTAACGCGAGGCCGGCACCCACCCGGGCCAGAGGGTCGTGGTATAGATCGATGGCTCGATGGCAAAAATGATCAACAAGCTCACCAGGAGCAGGCCCACAAACATGATGAGTGCCTTTCCCAGCAGCTCTCCTCTCGCATGATGTGTGATAGTCATGGCTTCTTTCCTCGGCCTCAAAACAGTGCTCTCGCAAAAGAGCAGTATCCATCTCATCGAGAACTACACCACCTTGTCGAAAAACAGCGCGGTCAACACCTCAGGCAACGCCTCCCACTGCGAAGCCACCACCTCGTCCCCCAACAGTTGCAGCAAAAGCACACCAAGCAGGGTACCAGCAATGGCTCGCACCGTCAGTGGGATAGTGATCTGGAGCTGCTCGTTCTGTGCCTGAAAAAACTGCTCACCAACGGCAATGGTTGGCGCGAGCACCTGCTCATAATACTGCCTGCGCAATTCCCCATTGACGAGCAACTCTGGGAGCACCGCTCGAAACACTTCGGCATTGGGCCAAAGCAATGCCATGCGTTGCTGGAGATAGGCACGGAAGAAAGCCTTGAGGTCTTGCTCATCTCCCAGCACAAACTGTTGTCCGCGTTCGGTTGTTTCGTTCAGACGATCCAGGACAGCAAGCAACACCTCATCTTTACTCGCAAAGTAGGTATAGATCGTGCCGTCTGCTATCCCTGCCACCCGCGCAATCTCTTTGATCGTGGCCCGGTGAAAACCTTTCTCAGAAAAAACGGTGATCGCCGCATCCAGAATCTGAGTGCGACGTGCGGCAACAAGCATGGTCTGAATGGGATCGGGATGTTTTGTCATCGATATGATCCGTGATCCTCTTTGATTGAATTCAAGTTCATATAAGTGAATGATAATTCAATCAAAGCATACCATCACTCGTACGAGATTGTCAAGAGAAAGTTCTCCTTCCCTCTTTTCCCCAACCATGAAGAGGCGAAAATCCACCGGGATGACGCCGCTGCAAGTTGACTCCACAGGAAAGGTGCGCATCGTTTGTTCGTAAACCTGCTTCCGAGAGGCGAGAGAGAAAGACGAGAGTAAATTTCTAGGGATGGGCGACTCTCATGGCCAGAGTAAGGTTGGATAAGAGCATCGTCAATCCCTTGCGCGGCTGCCGCCAGGTGAAGAGAAAGTGTCGCCATTTGCGGGGAGACATCGAGCGCGTATTGCCCGCTCCTCTGCCGTCTTGAGACAACTGACATAAGTGCTACCCCTCACAGAAAAGTGCGTTACTCGCCAACTGCTGCCC
>CATPCK010000258.1 GCA_955652655.1 uncultured Ktedonobacteraceae bacterium
ACCCAATGAACCATGATGTGATTGCAGCGCCTGGTATTCAAAGCCGGAATGCACGCCGATGGCGGCGAAGATGTCAGGGTAGGTGGCGCCGAGAATGACAGACATGGCCGCCCCCGCGGAGATGCCCGCCACGTAGATGCGGGCCGTGTCGATTGTCCATTGCGTTGTGTTCTGAAGTATGTCCTGGACAATGCCGACGATCATGGCCGGTTCGCCATGGTCACGCGACTGGTTGGCGAGTTCGAACCAGTTCCAACAATACATCGAGTTATTCTTTCCTACCTGCTGTGGATAGACAACGATAAAATTATGCTCTTCAGCTACCAGGTTCATCTGTGTACCGGCGGCGCAATCCGCGGATGACTGTGTACACCCGTGCAGCATAACGAGAAGTGGCACGGGTTTACCTGCGTGGTAGTTGAGAGGGGTGTAGACAAGATAAGGTAGGTTTCCGGCCGGGCTACTGTACGTATATTTTTGTAACATAAGATCCTATCAGTTGTAACATAAGAGCAGGGCGACCACGAGGATCGCCCCTACGATACGGGTTAATTTTTCAAGAGGCGCATGGCGCTTTCGAAGGTGATTTCACCGGCGGAAAGGCGCCTGAGGATTTCCTGGCGGTGTGATCGGTTTTTGCGTTTGGGTGGGCTTTCCAGCGCTGCGACGATGGCATCCAGGTGATTGCGCGCGGTATTGTAGGCAACGTTCATTTCAGCAGCCAGTTTTTGGATGTTGCCGCGATGCTTCACCAGTAGTCCCACGAAGGCGAGCTGTTCAGGTGTCAGGCGCGCCATCCAGCCCAGACTGAATTTCCCCTCGATGACGATGCCGCTATCAGGACACTCCAGCCGCGTGACTATAAGGTCACCGCCTGTGACGGGGTCTTGCGTAATTAGTGGATGCACAATAGGTACCTCTCAAAGGTTGGTATGATTTATGGATTACCTGGGCGAAGCAGGATGATCTCAAGGGCAAGCATTCATGCCAACAAACAAGATGCGACCGCCGACAGGTGACCGAAATAGGCGATCGGACCAGGGCGAGCGCCGATAGAGCGAGCGCAGATAGAGCGAGCGCCGATAGGGTAACCGGACCAGGTGATCGGGACAGGGCGACCGCAAGGGTCGCCCCTACATTTTGGAGGTCAATTTGCTCCACCTCGCAGGGCTTTGAGGTAGGAGGGATCGACTTCGCGCTCGCTGAGCTCGATGAGCTGGTCAACGGTGAAATTTTCCATGCCTGCGTCATGCAGTGCCTTGACGTAGGTAGGCTTGATGTCGTGTTCGCTTAATTCGATGACCTCATCGACCGAGAGGTCGTACAACCCGGCTTCACGGAGCCTGCTGATGTAGGACGGTTTGACCTCGTGTTCGCTCAGTTCTACTATCGCATCAAAATCGAGGTCAGTCAACCCGGCCTGGCGAACCTTGATAAGGTAGCCCGGCTTGATGTCGTGTTCGCTCAATTCGACGAGCTGGTCAACGGTGAGGTCGGATATGCCAGCCTCGCGAAGCTTGATGAGGTAGGAAGGATCGACCTCGTGTTCGCTCAATTCGATGATTTGTTCGACCGAGAGGTCATATAAGCCGGCCTCACGTAATTTGACAAAGTAGGAGGGGTCGATCTCGTGTTCGCTCAATTCGATGATTTCATCGACTGTAAGATCGGTGAGCCCGGCATCGCGCAACGATCTGAGGTAGCCAGGGTCGACTTCGTGTTCACTCAGTTCGATCATTTGATCGAAAGTGAAGTTCGTGAGTCGCCTGTGTTCCAGAGGCTGCACAGGTTCCAGAGGTTCAAGATGTGGTATGCTGCGTTCTTCATGCTGGGGTTGCCCTGCCCACTGTTCCGCCGCGGAGAGGGAGGGTCCGCCAAGGACTTCGATCAACTGGTTGGCCTGTTCGATGGTGATTTTGCCTGCCGCTAGCATTTCTAGTACCATGGTTCGTTCTTCGTTCACCGGGTATCTCCTTTCGATTTTTCAAGATGTGTAGTAATTTGCGCTATGTAGTATGTTAAGATATTACAATCGATATAGTAAATGATAATATGAGATGCGTGGTTTTGTCAATGGTTTGGAGGCGCTCGTCGAATTTAATTTGTTTGTTGCAGGCAGCCCATACTGTGATGGAGCCGCAGTTACGTCCTGGCCCCAATGAGCACGACATGGTGGTCATTCGCATTATTACGCGTGGGTTGAAAGATGGAGAGGAGAAGGAGGCGACAATTGATCTGCTGGATTACTTTGACGCTGCGACAGGTTTCACGGCGATGGAGCGCACGACTGGCTGGCACGCGGCCATTATGGCGGGTTTGATTGCGCGTGGGAAGACGCCGCGCGGAGGCGTGCCGGTGGAGCTGGCGGTGCCGGGGCCGGTGTTTGTGGAGGAGTTTCGCAAGAGGGGGTTTGATTTGAGGGTTTATTGTTCATAGCCTGGTTGCTCCAAGCTATATCTTGTGTAAGTGTCATTACGTAGTTTATACTTGTTGCATAAGTTTGTTTGGGCAAGGAGATTGTAGGGACTTTCAGGTTTATTTAGCAGACTGAGGTGCTACGCATGACAACTATGGCTCGTTTGGAGACCCCCTTTGTTTCAACGCTTCCTGGCCGCTATTACTATGACCCGGCAATCTATGAAATGGAACTGGAGAGAATTTTCTCTCAGATGTGGGTCTGCGTTGGTCGCGCAGATGCGATTACTGGCGCCGGTGCGTACGAGGTTGTGACTGTTGGGAGGGAAAGTATTATTGTTGTACGTGGTCGAGATGATGTGCTGCGGGCGTTCCTCAATGTATGCCGGCATCGCGGGGCGCGCCTGTGCAACGAGGCCTCGGGAAAGCTGAAGGGCTCGATCCAGTGCCGCTATCACGCGTGGGCGTATGGGCTGGATGGACGGTTGATCGGAGCGCCGAACGTGCTTTCCGACGAGCAGTTTGAGCGCGCGTTGTTCGGGCTTTTGCCGGTCGCGCTGGAGGTGTGGGAGGGGTTGGTCTGGCTCAATCTTAGCGATGATCCCGCGCCCATCGCAGACCAACTCAACGGGCCTATCATCGAGCGTTTTGGCGATTACGCGGCATTTGCTCGCTATGATGTGGGGAACCTCAAGGTGGGGAAGAGGATTGTGTACGATGTGCAGGCCAACTGGAAGCTGGTCCTTGAGAACTTTATGGAGTGCTATCACTGTGGGCCGATGCATCCCGAATTTTGCCGGTTACTGCCGGGTTATAAGACGGGTGACGTTTCTGATTACGTGAATGGTGAGGCGGTCAGCCTGGCGGAGAATGTCGAGGCGTTCACGATTACGGGTAAGGCCAGTCGTCCACCATTGCCAGGGCTGCTGCCGGAGGACCTGCGTCACTATTATGGGTTTGTGTTACAGCCAAATGTGTTGTTAAACTTGCTTCACGATCACGTGGTGATGCACTGGTTGATTCCGAATGGCCCGGGGCGCACGGTTATTATGTGTGACTGGCTCTTTGATCCGCAGGTGATGGCGCGGGCGGATTTTGATCCGATGGATGCTGTGGAGATTTTTGATGTCGTGAACAAGCAGGACTGGGAGGTTTGTGAGTTGACGCAGCTGAGTATGGGTTCGAAGGCGTACCGGTCTGGTGGGGTGTATGTGCCTGAGGAGCGGCATATCAGGGCTTTTGCTGATTTTGTGCTGGAGAGGGTTGGGTAGATAATGGGCGTTCGGCGGAGCACTGCTTCCCTCTACAACGCTTTTCGAGGTGTGCAGGCTGTAAATTTTGGAATGAAGCTGGTGATTTCTTTGCAATTACTCTGGTGGTTTAGTCTCTTTGACGTAGTGATACAGAGTAGCGCGGGAGATCCCAAGTGCCGCACATATTTCTGGAATGGAATGACTCTGATCGGCAAACATCCGCCCAGCCAGTGCGACTTTCCCACTCGTTTTGAGCTTTCTTGGCCGCCCACCTTCACGTCCCCTGGCTCTGGCTGCAGCTAACCCTGCATTCGTGCGCTCTCGAATCAGATCGCGCTCAAATTCAGCAAGGGCACCCATCAGATGGAAGATGAGCTTGCACCATGGAGTGTTCCCATTGACAACGACTCTTTCATGAGCTATACTCCTTGTAGTAATAAACCGAGACTCTGTTTACGAATGAGAAGAGGGAAGCAATGGTACGCATCGTCAAAGAACACGAATACGCAGCCAGGCGCAACGCCATTCTCGACGCGGCCCAGCGAGCCGTCGAAACGAAAGGCTATGAGCAGATGGCGATTGCCGATCTGCTGGGCGAGCTGCAGATTTCTTCCGGGGCGTTCTATCACTACTTTGACTCCAAACCGGCGTTGCTCCTGGCGCTCGTCGAACGTATGGGGGACCAGGTAGAACAGTTGGTGCTCCCCATCGTCCATGATCCCAAGCTCTCCGCCCTTGACAAACTCCAGCGCTTCTTTGCCACGCTCGACCAGGGGAAACTCGCGCACAAGCGCCTGGTGCTAGCGTACCTGCGCATCTGGTATGCCGATGAGAATGCCATCGTCCGCCACAAACTCTACGTCGCCAGAGTCAAACGCTTTACGCCCTGGCTGGAGGAGATCATCCGTCAGGGGGTCGAAGAAGGCGTCTTGACGACCCCCTACCCTGATCAGGCGGCCAGAGTGGTCATCTCCCTGTTTGAAGACATTGGCTATGCCACAGTCGAGCTGCTCCTTTCGGGAGAACGCGAGCTCTCTGACCTGCCCCGCTTCGAACGGATCGTCGAGGCCTGGGCTGACGCGCTGGAACGCGTGCTGGGAGCGCCAGCGGGTTGCTTGCAGCGCCCTTCGCGCGAAGAACTCTCGCAGTGGCTGGCCCCGTCCTCTGGGCAGAAGGAGGAACAGCCGGTTCAACCATCATACGGCCCAAAATCTGAAGAACGAGCTTTGTAACCTCAAAAGAGGAAGAGGACAGTGACATGACAGCGATTATCGAAGTAGACGGTCTGACCAAGCGCTACGGCAGCAAGCGCGGCATTATCGACGTATCCTTCCAGGTGGAAGAGGGCGAAGTGTTTGGCTTCCTCGGCCCCAACGGCGCGGGCAAAACGACGACGATTCGCCTGCTGATGGCGCTGCTGCGCGCCGACGCAGGCACGGCGCGCATTGCAGGACTGGACTCCTGGCAGCAATCGGTGGAGATCAAGCGGCTGACCGGCTATCTGCCCGGCGAGCTTGCGCTTGACCCCAACCTGACCGGCGGGCAGATTCTGGAGTACTTTGGACATCTGCGCGGCGGCATCGATCAGGCGTATCTCAAGCAACTGATTGCCCGGCTGGACTTTGACCCCAGCCGCAAGTTCCGCCAGTATTCCAGCGGCAACAAGCGCAAGATTGGCATCATTCAAGCCTTTATGCACCGCCCGCGCCTGCTGATTCTGGATGAGCCAACCAGCGGCCTGGACCCGCTGAACCAGCAGGAGTTTGACCGCATGGTCAAGGATGTGCGCGACGACGGGCGCACCGTCTTTCTGTCCTCGCAC
>CATPCK010000259.1 GCA_955652655.1 uncultured Ktedonobacteraceae bacterium
GAATGAAACTTGCAGAGAAAATTGATTTGGACTCACTAGATATACAGGCAGCGATGCGCTTAAAAGAGGAGATAGACGGGATATCTAAAGCAGAGGTTTCTCGGAGAATGCAATCGTATCTTCCCAAATGGAGGGATATGCCTTCTAATGAAGCCAAGAAGATAGTCGCCAGAGCTATTGTTGAGAAAGTACGTGATGCAAATCTTGAAAGAACAATGGCTGGAGTAGGATGGTATAAAATTTTACTGCAATCGATAGGCTGATACAGCTACATTAAAGCTCACATGGCTTTCAGATCTTAGAAAGGATTTTTATCATGGCACTTATGATTGCACTTGTCGGTGAACAACCTTTGCCTAATTTTTTACTGGCACGGCATCAACATCCTGATGCACTCTTATTGGTATATACTCCAAAAACAGAACCCGTTTATAAAAAGCTAAAGGCAACCCTCCAACCAGAGGCAGCAATTTATGAGCTTCTAACTGATCCCTTTGATATTATTACCCTCATCAAAGACCTCAAAGCTAAGCTGGCAGAGCGAAAAATTGCAGCATATCAATCTTTTGTTTTTAACCTTACAGGCGGAACAAAAGCTATGTCACTGGCTGCCTATCATGTAGCACAGCAGTATAATGCATCTATTATATACTTAGAGAGCGAACAGAAACATAATCAAGTCTTTCGATACGAATGGAAACAGCAACAATTACAAGAGCCTACTAGCGAGATTTTACCTGAGTGCATCCAACTTAAGAATCTTTTTAATGTCCAGCTTGGATCAACGAACTGGAGAGAATATGGTCCCAGTAGCGAAGAAGGTGGGCCATTAGAAAAAGCTGTAGGTGATACACTACGTTCTCATGGATATGAAGTCATGCTAGGTGTCAAAACGATGAACAGGCAAATTGATATAGATGTAGCTGTGCGTTTTGGAAATCAATTTGGCATCATTGAAACGAAAATAGATCGCCAGGGCCGAAGCCTTAACGGTATCAAGCAGTTAAGTACAGCAAAACATCATCTCGGGACATTTACACAACAGTTTTATGTTATTAATGTTACGCCAACACCAGATCATAAAGAAATTGTTGATGCGGCCAATATCAAAGTAATTTCTCTCCTGGACTACAGGCGTGGCGCAACTTCGCTTTCATCAAGTGACATAAAAGAACTAATAAAGCAAGTAGATGAGGCACTCAAAGAATAGTTCACATTGAGCAACCTGAACAGGTTCATCCACAAACACATAAAGTTGCTGAACACATAAAAGAGCTATTGGAGAACATGTAATGCTCATCCTAAACTTCACCCACCCACTCCCACCCGAGCAGCAAGCGCAAATCGAAGCGCTCGCTAACACTCCCCTTGAAGAAGTACGCACCATCCGTGTACAGATAAACCAGGAAGAACCGCTAGAACCACAGATTACCACAATTGTAGATGCTACCGGGTTATCGTCAGAAGAATGGCAGACCCGCCCTTTGCTCATCAATCCACCCGGATATGCACCCGCAGCCTTCGTGCTACTAGCTGAACTGCATGGGCGAATTGGTCACTTTCCCTCACTCATACGCCTCCGTCCAAAACCAGGACCAGTCACGACCTACGAAGTAGCTGAACTGCTTAACCTCCAGGCTATCCGGGAAGCGGCACGATTGCGACGGTGATCATTATTATGCCTATTGTATTCATGATGTAAGTAAGTGCATGCGGGCGACGCAAGCGTCCCGTCCCCACTCACTCCATACCTGCCTTCACTAATGGTCAGTCCGCTGAGGCTCAACCATGACGAACAAATTGCGCGTCCCCTTGCGTTCGTACTCGTAATCCCACGGGATGCACATTCTATTTGTTTCAATCATGTTGCGCATCTTGTGGGCTACTCCTTGACAAAGGAAATAGCAATATGTTATTGTTTATTATAGCTTATTGCTATAGAGTCTTTTTCTCCTCCTGGCGAAAAAGAGGCGAGAAAAAGATGAGAGCCTGAACGATGGCTGTCTGACAGAGCAAAGGAGAAAAAGAATATGGCAAAGCGTAAGAAGAAGCAGCCCACACCGGGCGACGTGATGATGATCATCGGGATCGTAACATTGATGGGGTTAGCTATTCGCGAGCAATGGCAAATGCCGCCAGAAGAGCGGACATGGCACGGAACACTCTATGGCATTCCCTACGATTTTCGCCGGCCGACCATCGAGCGCTTTCGCGAAGCGTTCTGGAACAAGGATACGGCGCGTGTGCTCGTTCCGCAGGCCTTCGGCATGGGCTGGTCGATCAACTTCTACCCCTTGATCAATCCACCAACTGCTGAACATCTGCCGGAAACTCCCGTCACCAAATAACCTGGAATGGTTGAGTGCGTAGGGGCCAGCAAGACCCGAAAATCATGTCTGGATGCCATAAAGTACGTTCCCAGGTCACTTTACCTGAGATCTCTCTCGTTGCGCATCCCGTGGGTAATCCACGCGCTTGGTGGCCGCTGAGCGCTTGCCGCCGGCGCTGTTGCACACGATCATGTAAGACCACCTCCAGTCCTCCCTCGTTAAAGCGCTTGCGCACGCTGCTCACCGTCGCTCGGCAGATATCAAAAGCCGTCGTGATCTGCTCATCGCGCCAGCCTTCCGCCAGTTTCAGGGGCACTCTCGCTCGTGTCATCGTTCGGGTGTTGGCTTTGCCCCGATGCACAAACATGTGTAACTATTGCTCCTCAACTTCTGTCAGCCTCACGGTTTCCTTCATGGCTTCTCTCCTGATTTTTCTTCAGCGTAGCACTTTCTGTCAACATATCTTTGGGCTCATCACATCTCCACCCTGTGATACACTATCTCTAAAGGACAGCATTTCCGAGATCATGGGAAGAGAGAGCAGACGATGGAGCACAAGAGCAATCGCTACGATGACTTTGCCCTCCAATATGCGAAGCTCGTCGCGGCACGGGAGGAAGCAGGCATTGAGCATGACCCGATCATGCCTCGCTTTCTCAAGCTCCTTGGCGATGTCTCGGGTCTTCTTACTTTAGATGCAGGCTGTGGTGAGGGCTATGTTTCCCGCATCCTTGCTCGTCAGGGAGCACGGGTCACAGGGATAGATATCGCAGCGTCCCTCATCGAGATCGCCCGTGCGAAAGATCCAGAGGGCACGATTTCCTTCCAGGTGGCAGATCTGAGCCAGCCACTTCCTACATATCAGAACCACTTCGACCTGATTGTCAGCCATCTGGTCCTCAACGATGTGTACGATTATCGAGGGTTCCTCACCACTTTGGGAGCAGTTGCCAGGTCGGGGGGACGCCTCGTATTGTCTCTGAATAATCCTTATTCCTATGTGGTTCGCGGTCACATTACCAACTACTTTGAGAGCGGCAAAGCGTTCCCCTATCGAGGCATGGCAGAAGAAGGAGTCAAGGTCCACTTTTATCAACGGACCTTGGAGGAGTATCTGGATGCCTGCTTAAGCGCAGGATTTCAGTTGCAACACCTGCTCGACATCCCGACACCTGAAGGCACCTTCAAACGTCGGAGTGATACGTTACTTCCCGTGGGCTATCAATTCCCTTTTTTTATGATCTTGAGTCTCAGGAAGCCTTAAGTGTGAAGCTCGATATCAATCTCTCTCCCCCACCTCTGAGCATGTAGGATCCTGTCTTGCTAAAAGCTAAGCGGACTGACCACTACTAGTTCACCCTGGGATTTCACAACTTCTGAAAAAATGAGCAGAGAGCCTACTTCTCCTCTGGCACATCCTCTATCAAATCCGTAACAGGAACACCGAGGGCTTTCGCTATCTTATCGAGCGTAAAGAAAGACACATCATGCTGTGGGTTATGCCATACCGATTGAACTGTTCTGTAGGAGAGGTCGGCCATTCTTGAGAGTTTTGCCATACCTATTCCCTTTGCCTGGGCCACTTCTTTTACCCGCAGACGGCGCATCATTGAACTCCTCATTAATAGTAGTAGGGTAAGCATACTAAGACTACCTACTTGACACAAGCACATTGTAATGGTAATAACTATAATAGTGACTAACATACTACTACCCATCGTAGTGACTATTGGCACAGAAGGGGAACAAAAATGAGCGAGGTTGCACGGTTACTCCAGCAGATTGAGATGGAGTATGAGGCTGCAAAAAGAGGCCTCGAAGCATATGCGATCGTATCCAGGCATGAGTTTATCACGGCAAGATACGACCAGGCGGGTATTTACCAGGAACAATTAGCCAGGGTCATTGGGGAGAAGCAGGCAAGTGATGTAGTGTGTAACCTGTATATCGAGGTTTTTGAAGGAAAAAAGAGCTAAGTGCAATGCTGTGGTGACTCAAAGTTGTCTATGCCAGGGAGGTAAAGCTGGTACCAATTTGCTGAGTCTGAAGAGGGAACAAACAGAGAGGCAGAGGAGATACTATACAGGTCGCGTCTTTCCCATCCCCATCGCTGTCTTATAACCCACACCACAATAAAAAGCCAACTGAGACAACAACAAGCTTTGCTGACGCACCGTCAATGGAGCTTCATCCGTCACAGGATCATCAGGGCCGCGTAGAGCATACTTACAGGTTCCTACAAAACCTAACTGGACGTGAGTAGTAAATTTCAACTGGTGGGGTTTGAGGTCGTAATCGGCTATAATAATGCCATCATCCTGGCAATATTGTTCGATAAACTCTCTTTGCACCAAGCTAACAAATTCTGGTGGGGCTAGTTCTTCCCAACGTCTGACCAGGCCAGGGAAGACATAGTGGGGCAATGGTAATCGGGCGGGATGATTGCCATAGGCTCTCGTTTTCGCGCTGCCCCTATTGAAAGTAGTCAGCGAGGCAAATTCTAATGTCAGGGGTTCCACTCTGCCCAATTTGGGCAATTTTGCCTTCTCTACCAGGTTGGTCAATGATATGTAGCCTGTCCAGCCTGATGGGTCATCGAGGCCAGCCATTACCTCTTCGAGCAGGAAGGATTGTTTACCGATCTGCATAAATGGCGGTTTGCTGGCTCCGTGTTTCTGCGTGTTGAAGTCCGTAAGGGCTTTGTAGAAGAGGGGAAAGAGTTCGTAGAGAAGCAAGGTAATGCGTACGGTGTAGGTTTTTTTCGGGATCAAGGGGAAGATGGATATTGTCTCGCTCCGCTTCACGCATTCTTGTTTACGTGTTTCTGGCTCTCTGGATACTCACAGGACAGCGAGGCACAAACTACTGGCTCAAGGGTATCAATTGGGACGCGGTGACCTTCTGAATATGGATGATCACATCAAAGCACTGCGGTAAAGACAGAGATGCGTAATACGTATCGCCTGCGGCACTATCATACACCGCACCAATCGTGAGAAACCCATGTGGTCCACTCATCCATTGTCTGACTTCGCCACTGGGAATGTGGCGGAGATCCAGGGCATAGAGCGAGAAAC
This sequence comes from uncultured Ktedonobacteraceae bacterium, assembly GCA_955652655.1. Taxonomy (GTDB): domain Bacteria; phylum Chloroflexota; class Ktedonobacteria; order Ktedonobacterales; family Ktedonobacteraceae; genus UBA11361. The sequence goes on from CATPCK010000259.1 coordinate 5,408, forward strand.
CGGCGTGGCCAAACATATAATTGTAGCTCTTTTGCTCGGATGCCTGAACGGTAAATGATTGGAGAGATGTGAACTGACCACTATTATCCATTCCATACGCGTTGAATGACCCCTGGTAAAAGCTCGTGCCTATGGCCAGGTACTGTGACTGGTAGCGCTCACGCAGATACATCCCCATGGGGGTAGAGCCGCTCTGCGCACCTGTCTGAATATGTCCATCGTGTGCCCAGAGCACCAGCTTGCTTCCCCCATCGGCATGCTCATGCAGCCAGGCAATGTTCTCGGCCATGAACGCATCCCGTTGCTCACCTGCCTGTTCCCGCGCTTGCGGATCTTGCAGATTATAGCTCAGGAATTGTACGCCTTGCACAACAACACGCGCTTCTTGCAATGCCTGTGCAAAAGCCTGGAGCGATGAACGCGTTTCGTACTGCGTTTCGTGTTGCTTGAGCAGATTGTAGACCTGCTGAGCATGTACAACATCCTGCTGCTGTGTTGATAGGGGTAACTGAGCATCGGATGCCAGATCCAGCGGAAGCCCCTGATACAGGGATGTGACTCTGGCGGCGCTTTGGGGATCAACAGTCTGGAGATACTGGGTGACACGATCGAAAGTGATGGTTTCGATGAACTGGTGGCTATCAAAGCCTGCGAAGCGCACCTTGTGTACATGGCTGGGATCTGCGTCGTAGGCGCGTACCCATTTCACCAGAGCGAGCACTTCCTGCGTGTTCCACGTCCAGAAGTGAAATTGCTCTAACACGTTTGCAGCATCCCCTTGCCCCGTCAGGACATACGTGTTGATCTGCTCCCCAGCACTCCAACTGCCCTCCATCGCGAACATCGTAAAGCCCATCTTCTCGACCAGGAATTCCAGCAGGCGATGTTTCAGGGTAAAGAACTCGTGGGAACCATGGGTCGCCTCGCCCAGACCGACGATCGAGGCGCTCCCGACGATCCGTTGCAAAGGTAGTGCATCGTCGAGTGGTGCCTGCGGGTCGGTCGTCTTGAGCGGGAGAGCTTGCTGTTTGATCCAGGACAGGACTGGAGATGAGGTCGGCTGCGGCTGACCGCATCCAATCAGACTCGTGCTCAGGTATATCAGGAGAAGCAGGCAGACTGAAACGAAGCAGAACGATTTGCGGCGCATCGTGTTTCTTCCTCCCTCCTCCTTATGGAGGTACCATACTCAGGCGTACGTTCACTCTCGTTCACGAAACGCCGTTCCACCGTTTCACCATCTTATTGTCACCCCGTGCCAAGGGAAAGAGTTTCCTCAACACTAGTATACGCATGTACGGTGTACATTTTTCGTCTTGATCTCTGAGAAAAAAACACAGGAGGCCACCATCCCAGGAAAAACAAGCGGCTTCATCCAATTTGCTATATGCTTCCATGTTGAACTTGCGGAAAATCCCGCCGAGAATCAAGCCGTTACCTCCTACCAGGCGGAAGAAGACAAGGCCTCTTCCGCAACGTTTCCCTGGAAGCAATTAGCGCATTTTCCTACTGATCGAGGCGACCGAGGCGATCGTGGAGCGTTTGGGATTCTCAGGGTCGATGAGAACATCGACCGACTCTCCCAGTTTCACACGCGCGGGTGATGGGACCAGGCCGCGGAACTGGTACGTCGTATCACTCCGCGGGTCTGTCCACTCCGCAACGATCATCTTGCTTTGTCCCGCGCCCAATCCCAGAGCGAAAACAGAATCTGTGACTGTAGCAATGATTCGCGTTCCATGTTGTTTCAGCCAGCGATTCTTGATCAACGCCCTGAAAAACAAAGCGATTCCAATAGCGAGAATCGCTATGACCCCGACAATGGCAATGAGAGTAGGCCACATAGGTTTTACCTTTCCTTTATTAGAGAACCTCTTTTCAGGACAGAGGTTGCTCTGTTCACCTCACGGTCAATAGCAATTTGCTATATCAATTTATAACATATTGCTATTTGTTTGTCAAGGATTTTGGGCAAGTGATGTAAAAATGCGCTGACCAGGTTGTTCCACTACAAGGGATTACGAACGAAATCTGTTCCGGCAATTATTGTAAAAGTGATTCTGTGGCCAAGAATTGCAGGCTAAGCCCTGTTCAAGAAAAAGAGAAATTACCTCTCTTCACTCCTTAAGTGATCCAACATCACAGCCATCCCTCGGTGATTTGCAGGTACTTTCTCAGGATACCGTCGATTTAAGCCAGGTGCCAAACCAAATGAGGAGGCTCAGCAGCGAGCCAACAGCGAGGCTGAAGAGAAAGACCAGTGGGAAAAACCCCAAGGCAAAGTTTCTTCCCATATCACTGGTCATATAGTTCTGCGGGACGAACCATTTCACTCCATATTCGGGCAGAATACAGGTCATGAGGTAGAGTGCGTTCATGATTACACAGGTAGCGAAACCGATGAGACAACCTCTCTTCGCTCCTATGCTCTTCTTGTTCGTTTGCGTCAGGTTGTTAGTGTCGGGGGCTGTGCCTTGCATACTTTCTTCCTTCAAAAACAGATTTTGTCTTTTCTTCATCAAGATGTTTTGTATCAAAGTCGATTGACTTACAAAAAGAAGTATAGCAGACGTCTGAGGCTACCACATGGGGCATTTGACCCAGACTGATTAATCATTTCTGCCACTCTGTACTTAGCGATCTCTACTTCTCCTCTGGCACATCCTCTATCAAATCCGTAACAGGAACACCGAGGGCTTTCGCTATCTTATCGAGCGTAAAGAAAGACACATCATGCTGGGGGTTATGCCATACCGATTGAACTGTCCGATAGGAGAGGTCGGC
>CATPCK010000260.1 GCA_955652655.1 uncultured Ktedonobacteraceae bacterium
GGAAGATGCGAGGTCAGGAGCCGCATTGCCCTGATGAGGTATCACCAGTGCTCATGATTGGCGCCGATTGCTCACTTTTATGAAGTAGATGGCCGGCGAGGTGCCGTTTCTCGTTCTGACTTACCTGGCAACTTCCGAGTAGTATCAGAAACACCGCCCTTTTCCAGCCATCCCTTCCCTTCCCGAACCGTGCAGGCACCTTTCAGCGCACACGCCTCTGTGGGCCTGAGACGTAGTCTGCCTTGACCGCTGATCCCCTTGCGGTTCGCGGCCTCCACCGCACGGTCGCGGACATTCTCATCGCCCTACACCCCTTACCCCTGTCCTTAGCATTACCCCAGACATTCGGGTACTACAAGTGCTCTGCTCCCATGCGGCTCTCACCGTGTAGGGAATCCCATCGTCTCGCGTTTCCGCTGGTCCGTCTTTAGGTACCCCGTTCGCTGGGTTCCCTCTTCACGAGAGGTAGTCGGAGCGTGGTGTCTTCTCTCCGCAGAGGTGAATTACGGCGAGACCACTCCGTATGCCCCATAGTACCAGGCGTTGCCTTGGCAGAGGTCGGTTTCATGACCACACAACTAGGGTTCGAGCAATCTAGCCCTTACAATAGACGGCGAGGCTTCCCAACACGGTTTAGGTACGTAACCCGCTTGGCCTTCCTCACATCATGCTACGGTCCCTTGCAACCTTTCGGTGCAAGGTCAGACGCTGCTTTAACCACTTTGACACCAGTGGGTTGCACTCCTGCAACAAGCGGAAACGCGCCTCAATGGCGCACCACCCCAAAACCTGCTCACTCTTCACCTTATTTACCACTAGCTCAAGCGAATTTAAATAGCTGGTGTTTTGGTGACTGTGATCCTAAATTGGTTGATGAAATAAACACACACAGAGAAGCCTATCACCAACTACATTTCTTTATGAATGATGAAAGTCGCTAAAAAGGGAACCACCAAGAATCTTGTGAATTTATACGGTAAGAATAAAAACTCTCATAAACCTACTGTTTATACAAACAAAAGCAAAGATTGGACAAATTAGAACGCTTGTGTTAACCTAGCCTCAGATTATATGTGTTATTGTGTGTCTTCCAAAAGCACACAACAGTTTGCTTGGCCCACGAGGAGGTAGTGATGGCAGAAAACAAAACCGCCCCCAACGACCAGAATGTTGAACAATTTCTCAACGCTATTGCAGATGAGCGGAAGCGTAAAGATAGCTTTACGATACTGGAACTCATGAAGCAGGTCACCGGAATGGACCCCAAGATGTGGGGCAGCAGTATCGTTGGGTTCGGCAGCTATCACTACAAGTATGAAAGTGGGCGCGAGGGAGACACGATACTCGCCGGATTTTCGCCTCGCAAGCAAAATTTGACAATTTACAACATGGGCGGCTTTGAACAGTATGACGACCTGCTTAAGAAATTGGGCAAACACACCATCGGCGGCGGCTGTCTTTACATCAAGCGCCTCGACGATACTGATCTGCCCACACTGAAGAGCCTGATCGAAGAGTCAGTCAAACACATCAAACATAAGGCGAAGACCCAATAATGCCATCTCAACCGCGCTCAAAAGATTAACCAGACATCAGGCCTTCTCTCTCCTGCGCTCGTGGCGGTTTTAGTTCGATGGCGCATGTACAGCGGACCGTTTGCGTTGCCAGGGGCGGCCAGCACGACTCCGCCTCGGTGGGATTGACCCGTTGTTCGGTGAGTCCGCCGCAACACCAACAGGGTGCCAGCACCGTCTCGACGAGCGGCACCCCTAACAGGAGCGCGCCCGCTTGCGCACGTTCCAACGAGCCGAGAGGGGCCAGTCCCACCCCTCCATCGAGACGAAACGAGAGCTGTCCGATGGGCAAGAGTCCGGCTTTGTGCATGCCCGCTCCCGAGGGCAGATTCTCCGGTGCATGAATGATCCAGAATCGCTCGGCGCTGGACGACTCCTGCTCCAGGATAGCCCGCAGCAGATGTGGATAGATCCCTCGGCCCTGCCAGGTCGGCATCGTCGCAAAATCCCACAGGTAGTGGTTGCCTGCGGGCAGCCGAAACGTCAAGCCCAATTCCCCGATGGACGCCTCCCGGGTCGCCACCCAGCCATACGCCACGGGTGTCCCGTGGAAAAAACCAAGGTAAGGACGATGGCCCGCTTGACGCCGCGCCTGCACTTCTGCCACGGTGAGCCGGTTCAGCTGCGCGAGCGTAGCGTCGTCAGGAGCAAGCGTTGCCTCAAATACGGGCAAAGCCGGTACGTGAGGCAACGGGTCAGAGGACCACCACGTGTTCAGGTCCCATCTCATTGAGCGACTTCAAGAGGGGGCGCAACGCAAACTGACACTGCTTTCGGCCCCGGCTGGATTTGGCAAGACGACGCTTGTTGCTGATTGGATCGCCCTCTGCAAGCCATCCATTGCATGGGTCTCTCTCGATAAAGGAGATAACGAGCCTGCGCGTTTCTGGAGCTATGTGGCTGCTGCTCTTCAACCCTTTCATCCAACTCTCGGTAAGAGCGTTTACTTGCTGTTCCAGGTACCTCAGTTGCCTTCAAATGAAGCTCTCATCATCACGCTGATCAATGATCTCTCTGATCTCCCTCGTGATCTCACTCTCGTGCTTGAGGACTATCATGTCATTGATGCTCCAGCGATTCACGAGTCACTGACGTTCTTGCTTGAGCATCTCCCACGACAACTGCATGTCATCATGCTGAGTCGAACTGATCCACCTCTTGCGCTGGCACGTCTGCGCGCCCGTGGACAGATGATTGAAGTGCGAGCGAGCGACTTGCGTTTCACTATCGAGGAGGCAACAACGTTTCTTCAGCAAGTGATGGGTCTTACACTCTCAACAGAAGAAATCCTGGCGTTAGAAATGCGTACAGAAGGTTGGATTGTTGGTCTCCAGTTTGCCGCGCTCTCATTACAGGGGCAGAAGAACGCCTGTTGAAAGATAATTAGAAAGGCTCATCCTCACATTAAGTGAGCCTGTTTGCTTAGACAGAAGTGCAGTTTTCTGATAGATTCTCATCGATAAGCTGTGGTGTTGTTACGTCGCAAGGAGAGCATCATTGATGAGCCAGACAGACACCTCTTCTCCCTTTTTACCGCTTCCTGATGGCATAGTCATTGCATCCATTCATGCAGAGACAAACAGGGTCGTTGTTCATATTGCCTGCTATCGCCCCGTGTCCAGCTTGTGGACAGCCATCGGAGCGAATACATGGAGCCTATGTGAGGACAGTTGCAGACCTCCCCTGTGGCGGTCGCCGTGTCATTTTGAAGCTTTCAGTGCGCAAATTTGTGTGTTGTACAGCCGCCTGCTCGCGCAGGATTTTTACGGAGCGCCTCAACAGAACCAGAGAAACACTACCGAACCGGCTCTGCGTTTCCCAACAAGCGGCCTGAAGGGATGAGGTACGACGACTTTCAAAAGCAGGTCCGACGAGACAAGCGCACGGCTCTCTATCAAGACGTGCGCACCCTCGTGGAACAAGGGTTGAGCCAGAGGACCATAGCACGGAAACTGCACCTGGCGCGTGCGATGGTCAGCAAACTTGCCCAGGCAGAGGAGTATCCTGAGATGCACCATCCAAAACGAGGAGAAAAATGGAGTATCCTTAACCCCTACAAGAGCTACATCCTAGATCGCTGGCAACAGGGATGCACCAACGGTGTTCAGCTCTATGATGAGATCAAAGCTCGCGAGTACCCAGGATCAGAAGCTCTGCTCAGAATGTTTCTCGCGGATCTGAGGAAAAAGCACCAGGAGGCGGGGTCATCGTCAGGACTGACGCTCGATGCTTCCCGATACACACTTGAAGTTCCTGATGCTCTGCCTCCCAAACGCTGTATCACGCGCCGCATGTCCTCTACCCGTGCTTCCTGGCTTTTTGTCAGTCAACCAGAGAAGCTCGATGAGAAACAACGCCAGTCTGTTGAGCAAAGTCGTCAGGCGCATCTCTATCTGGAGGCCGCCTACCAATTGGGACAAGGCTTCGTCATGATGCTCAGGGAGCGTCGAGACAAGGATCTGGACACCTGGCTGACCCAAGCTGAACAGAGCGGCCTTCCCGAATTCAAAAAGATGGCGAAAGGGATTCGCCTCGATTACACAGCAGTCAAAGCTCCATGTCTCCCCACTCCACAGCCCACGCAGGATTTCCAACCCTTCGTCCAGTTTTTCAGCGCGGCGTCTGGGGTCGGCGTCTTCTCCCACCGCCGCGAAATCTCGCGCCTGGAAGCCTAATCCTGCTCCAAAGATGAGTCGCCCTCGTGACAGATGATCTAACGACACCGTCTGACGGGCGACTTGCCAGGGACGGTATGCAGCCAGAGGGGTCATCAATGCCCCGATTCTCAGGCGCCGGGTCCGCAGCGCAATGGCGGAGAGGGCTACCCAAGGATCAACAAGGGCTTCCGAATCTGCACTGAGTAAGCCGTCCTGCACAAAAAAACCATCCCAACCTGCCTCCTCGGCAAGAACCGCCAGATCAGCCAGCAGGCCCGCATGAGCATATGCTCCAGTAATTGACACGTCAAGTCCATACTTCATAGCAAAACCCTCCTTTCACTCGGCTGCGACGAAATAGCAGCGAAGAAAGTATACCCTCCGTTTCTTGACACCTGCTGCCATATTTCTCCACAGAGCTTCATCACCAGCACTGAAAACCGTCATTTCTCTTTAGAAGGTTTTCATAAAAAGACACAGCGAACACCCGAGAATGCCATTAAATTAGCGGAACAAAGACGCGCACTGCTGAGTCATCTAGCTGCTATTCGAAGTCGCTCTAAGATTTCACAAACAACAATAGCAAAACGGATAAAAACTTCACAGCCTGCTATTGCACGGCTCGAGGCAGGTATTGTCGATCCCCGATTATCGACGCTCCAACGCTATGCAGCTAGTGTAGGAAAGCGTGTAGAGTGGACGCTGGTTGATGCTTAATTCCAAGTGAGAGACACACCCAATACTACCCAGAAGAGCCCCTTTTTACAGGCTCTCGGAGGAGCTATTTTGTGTTCTCTGTTACGGGTTCTTGCAAGTCTCTCCCTACGCAAGCAGATTTGCCTCCTGCTGAACCCTGCTGACAGCAAAACTGACAGCAGAGCCGATAGACAACGATAGATAATAAGCGGCCTTTGTAGACATCCAGTGCGAAATTCGAGCACACAATAGACGCCCAGAGAC
>CATPCK010000261.1 GCA_955652655.1 uncultured Ktedonobacteraceae bacterium
GCAGTGCTCATCGAGGTGCTTGTACGCAACACGATAGAAGAGGGAAAGGTACAACGCCGTAACGTGCCCCGGGAGAACTGTTGATGTTGACCAGTGATTTGATCAAGCCCAGGTTACGTATGCAGGGCTCAACACTACGTGTAGAGATGGTGAATGAGCAGGACCCGTCCTTGCAACAAATCGCACAGGATGTAATCGGCTTATTTCATCGTTATAGAGACCAATCACAAGCAGCATGGGAGGAGGCAATGCGTGCGTACGAAGGAGCAAGCGTTGATTACGTCCTGATTCGCGGACTGGCAAAAGTGCTGACGGATGCTGCCACTTTCACACCCCTGACGACACCTCTCCCTCCAACAACACTTCGTGAGCAGGTCTTTGCGCGTGGTCCTGTCTTTGGCAATCCTGATCTGTTTCATACCGTGACACGTCAGGAGGTGCTCAAGGAGGTTGCAGATGCGTATGGACTCTCAACAGGAGGGCTTGACGAGATGCTGTTTGCCGATCGGCGCGCCTCGTATCGTCTCACGGACGCGGGTCCTGCGTGGACGCCTTCAGCATTACTTGCCCGCTACAACCTGGAATTAGCGCGAGGGGCTCTCTACTGGGCTTCACATATCACGATTGAGGTAGCAAGTAACTACAAAGATCTTTGGAAGTACATGAAGTTATTTAAGTTGATGTTCTGGGCCGAGCCGAAGCAAGGCGGCGGATACCGCATTGAGCTGGATGGGCCCATCTCTCCCTTTGTCTCTTCCACGCTCAGGTACGGCAGGCAATTTGCAGCGTTTCTTCCCGCCTTATTCCTATGCGATCAATGGCAGATGCGTGCCTACGTCCATCCGCCTCAAGGACGAGGAGCGATGCTCTACCAACTTGATCACACAAGCTCACTCCACTCGCACTTTAAGCGTTCAGGCGAGTTTGATAGCCGTCTCGAAGCAGATTTTGCCAGCGAGTTTGAGCAAAAGATAGGAGGCAAACGTGGACGCTGGCAATTGACGCGTGAGAGCGAAGTGCTCCTGCTCGGAGATACTGTGATGGTGCCAGATTTCCTGTTGGTCGATACCAAAGATGAGAAGCGACGTATTCTGATCGAACTTGTTGGTTTCTGGCACCCAAACTATCTGCGACGCAAGGTAGAAAAGGTCCGTGCTGCGAACTGTGCCCACCTCCTCTTGTTGGTCTATGAAGGGCTGAACATCACAGAAGAAGCATTTCGGGATACCGCAGGCGAGGTCATCTTCTTCAAGCAAAAACCTGTGCTCAAAGAGGTGATGAGGACTGTTGAAGAAATGGCTGAGCATGTCTACGGCCCGCGTAGAAAACCCGAACGAAGAAGTAAAAAGGTGAACGGGTGACCAGAGCCCTGATCTAGGCCGAAGGCATCCGCTTCGTCGTCCTCAACGTCTCCACAAATCGCTGAAACCCCATACGGTCCGCCATAGAACGCACACGCCGGAAACCTTCGCCATAGACGGGATCGGGGTTTTTCTCAATACCCTCAGCATGATGATGGCTCTCGCCGGTATTCAGTTCACCGTAGAAGCGGCAGGAGAGCAGTTCACAAAAGCCTTCCTCTGCCCAGGCAGGTAAGCCCTGTATACCTTGTAGAGTTAGCCAGGCGTGGCCCAGTTCATGAACGCAAACACCCCGGAATAGGGTTGAGGGGAGGCCGCGCAGTACTGCAATACCGTTCACCTCTGTACGAACAACCTGCCCATTCAGCATATGCGTTGAGTGCGTGGTGACGCCAAGCGCATCCGCTCCACTTCGTCCATTCAAGAGTTGAGCCAGCCTGACTCGGTCAACCAGCTCAATCTGAAGCGGTGGATTATTGTACTGTAAGCCCTGAGCGTTGAGCTGCTGCATCAAGCCCTGGAACAGGGTGCGGGCCTGGGGAAGCGACTCAACGGCACTCGCTCGACAGATGGGACAGCGCACACGTTCGCTCGACTGCGCACCTTGATCCTGTTGCTGTGGAGGAACGAGACGTCCACAGAAGGCACACTTTGGATACTGACTCTGGTGTTCCTTACAATACTTCGTCCCCCAGTGATCTACCAGGTATTCACTCATGAGCGGCTTGCCGCAATAGGCACAACGGGGAACTACATGATCGCGGTAACATTCGGTATGATAGGAGGCGCCCTCGTGCGTGTAATATTGGGTATCGTTTATAGGTCGATGGCAGGTAGCACAGACAAAATGCTCTGGATGCCATATCGCCCCCAGAGCCGTAAGGTAATACCCATTGATTGATTGTCCGCATCCTTTGCAGATAGGTTGTGATGATCTGATCATACTCATCGTAAGAACTATTGTATCACGTAGCATGATGAGATTTTATTCGTTTCAGCATATTTCAAGGAGAAACCGTCCAGTTACCATATCCACCACTGGCGTAGTCGCATTGATGCTTTAGCGTATTATAACTACAGTACGTGCCAGAGATACTCCTATCGGGGTGAACCTGCCCTTGAAAGGAGAGCGGCAAGAGCCCTGCGTAACCC
>CATPCK010000262.1 GCA_955652655.1 uncultured Ktedonobacteraceae bacterium
CGTCATACTTGATCGGCTAATCGCTCTATCCGAAAACGACAACACCCTTTCAGTAGATGGGACAGTAGCGCTCATTGGAGGCCATCAGTGGAGCGTGTATCAAGCTGCGAGGAAGATAGCGCCGATCAACTCAAAGGAGCGGCCCGCACGCTATCCACACCTGGCGCTCCTCACTGCTGTTCGGGGTCGCTTAGCGAGAGACCTGGGTGAACAGCGCCGAGACGGTCGCACGTATACCCTCGTCACTACTGAGAAAATGGCCGCCACACTAACAGTTAGCTCATCTCCACGTGCAAATCACGCCATTGCCGTCGCAGGCCCTCTTGTGCTACCGGACGCGGACCTGCTTATCGCACCATATTTCCTCGGCGTCTGGCTCGGCGACGGGAGTTCCTACAACAACCAGATTACATCCGCTGATCCATCCCTCATCAACGAGATAGAGAAGGACGGTTACACCGTTCGATCCTTGAAGAGCCATCCATACCTGTATGCGGTTGATGACGAGAACGGTAAGACCGTAAGTCGATGGCAGCCTGGCATGACCGGCCGCCTGCGTGCGCTCGGTCTCCTGCATAACAAGCACATTCCCGCGATTTATCTACGCGCATCCGAACAGCAGCGTCGCGCCCTTCTCGCAGGACTCCTCGATACGGATGGCACGGTTAACCACTGTGGCGCCATTGAATTCACAACAACGAGCCCAAGACTCGCGCAGGACGTGTATGAACTTGTGTGTTCGCTTGGCTTCCGACCTTCACTTCGTTGTGGGCGTGCTCGGCTCAGGGGGAAGGACTGTGGCGCAAAATGGACGATCGGGTTTACAACGGACGAGCAGGTCTTTCGACTAGAGCGCAAGGTCATTGCTCACAAGGAACGGCTGCGCAATTACAGCTCTGGGCGCAACCACTTTCGTTATGTCGTTGCGGTCCGCGAGGCGCCTTCACGTCCGGTACGGTGCATTCAGGTCGAGTCTCAGAGCCATCTGTATCTTGCTGGCCGCTCTATGATTCCGACCCACAATAGCCTTGCCTACCTCGTCCCCATCGTGCGTTCCGGCAAGGTCGCGATTATCAGTACCGCCAATAAGGCGCTGCAAGAGCAGCTATTTTACAAAGACATTCCCTTTGTCCAGCAGCACATCAAACACTTTGACGCGGCCCTCGTCAAAGGCATCGGCAACTATGTGTGTATCGATCGCCTGGAAAGCGAGCGCGCGGGTATGCAGTTCTTCGCTAAAAACCGCGATTTCACGCGCCTGGTTGATATCACTAATGACCCGGATGCGAAATTCAACGGCGATTTTGAAACGCTCGACTTTCAGCTCCCAACTGATATCCGCAGCAAGGTCTGTGGCGATAGCGACCAGTGCGCGTGGAGCAAATGCAACTATTACGCCGATTGCTACGTGCGCGAGATGCGCGAGAAAGCCGCGCGAGCTCAGATTATCGTCGTTAATCACACGCTGCTCCTGCTGGATGCCGCCATGGACGGTTTCCTGCTGCCAGAACGCGATGTCATTGTGCTGGACGAAGCACACCACCTGGAGGAAGAGGCCACGCGCTCGTTCACTATCACCATCAGCGCCAACTCGGTCACGACCTTATTGGCCCAGCGCATGCTCAAGGATCATACCTTGCTGAGCCTGCAAGACGAAGCGAGCAAGGTGCTGAATAATACCTGGGACCGTCTCAAGCTGGTCGTTGACCTCGGCTTCAAAGGACGAGCAAATCTCCAGTCGCCCATCGAAGAAGGCTTGAAACTCGCCACGGTCATCACCGACCTGGCCGACTCGCTGCGCAAGCAGCGTCCGAAAGACTTGCCTGAGAAGGAGAGCCAGCTCTTCGATAAGCTGCTCAAACGCACGCAGAACCTCGCTCAGAACATCCGCACGGTCTTCTCCGCCGATCAGCCCAGCAAATTTGTCTATTATGTTGAGCGTATCGTCAGTGGTGGACAGCGCGGCATCCAGTTGCAAGTCTCAGCCGCCCCCCTCGATGTCACAGCGTGGCTGAAAGAGCGGCTCTTCGATAAATGCAATGTCATATGTACCTCGGCAACCCTGGCAACGATTGGCCCGAATCCCGCTCGCCCGGAAGAGAAGGGTCCTAATTTTTCCTATTTCCGTCGCCGCACCGGCCTCGACCCCCTCGAACGCCCCGACGTCATCGAGCGCATATTACCGCTCGCCTTCGATTACGAAAGCAACGCCCTGCTCTATATCCCGCGTGACCTGCCCGCCCCTGTCTATGGCGCTGGCTCAGATGACTATACGAAGGCCATCGCGCGAGAAATGTACCGCCTGGTCAAACTCTCAAAAGGGCGCGCCTTCCTGCTCTTCTCCAGCAGGCGCATGCTCGACCAGGCCTTTGATCTGATGGCACCCCACCTGGATTACCTCTTATTGCGCCAGGGCGATATGCCGCGCATCGAGTTAACGCGCCAGTTTCGCGAGGACAAAGGCGCCGTGCTCTTTGGCCTGAAAAGCTTCTGGGAAGGCGTCGATATCGCGGGAGAAACCCTCTCCATGGTCGTCATCGATAAACTCCCTTTTGATCCGCCCGATGACCCCGTGCACGAAGCGCGCGTAGCACAGATGAAGGCGGCCGGCGAAAACTGGTTCGGTATCTACGTGCTGCCACAGGCCGTGCTGCGCCTCAAACAGGGCCTGGGA
>CATPCK010000263.1 GCA_955652655.1 uncultured Ktedonobacteraceae bacterium
AACCCTTTTCTTTCTATTTCTTGGAGAAATGCCTTTTCCCCAATTCCATCAATAATCCCCGCTTTCCTCATTATATTATACCTTTCTTGACAGTTATTCGTCACACCCTATAATAGGAGTAGCGGAAAGAGAGAACACTGCACACCACAAGGAACAAAGTGAGTATATCACATTGTTTTCATATAGTAGAAAGTACTAGTAATCAGTAAAGTTTATCGAGGGATCCCAATGATGGCCATCAATCCAGAAGAGTCTCTGGCACCCATGCACATGGCAACCCCTCCACAGGGGAGCACACTGCAGGACCTTTTGGCCGAGACCAGCCAATATCTTACTCCAAAGGATATGGAGCGGATTGAGCGTGCCTACGAGTTGGCGAACCGGGCGCATATGGGCGCGCGGCGTCGTTCAGGTGAAGCATACATCCAGCACCCCCTGGAAGTCGCACTGCTCCTGGCCGATATGCGTATCGACGCGGATGGCATCACTGCTGCCCTGCTACATGATGTGGTAGAAGACACGACCTACTCGCTGGAAGACCTTCGCGAGCAGTTTGGCGAGTCAGTGACAAATATTGTAGATGGTGTAACCAAGTTTGACGCGCTTATACCCGGTGCCGCCGCAAGTCCGGCAGATGCCGAGGAACTCACGCATCAGCATAACGAGCTCGCGCTCGCCCAGGCAGAAGAGCAGCGCCGTCAGCAGGCGAAAGAGATGAAACGGCGCCAGCGCTCGGAGACCGTACGCAAGATGCTGCTGGCTATGGCCGAGGACCCCCGCGTGGTTGTGCTCAAGCTGGCGGATCGTCTCCATAATATGCGCACGCTGGCCGTGATGAATCCCTTGCAGCAGCAGAATAAGGCTCGCGAGACCAGCGAAATCTATGCTCCACTGGCCCGGCGTCTTGGTATGGCCCTGGTGCAGGCTGAATTAGAAGACCTCGCCTTCTCGTATCTCGAACCGGACAAATATGCCCGCCTGGCCCGTGAAGTGGAAGAGGAGCGCAACAAACGTCAATCTTATATCGACGCGGTCTGCCGCACCCTGCAGGAAGAGATGGACCGCGCGGGTATCCATGCCGAGATTCAGGCCTGGCAGAAACACCTGGCGAGCATCAACCGCAAGTTACAACAGAGCGGAGGCGATGTCAGCCAGATTCACGACCTCGTCTCTTTCCGCATCCTGGTGAACTCTGATCATGATTGCTACCTCGCGCTGGGACATATTCACGCGCTGTGGCGACCAAAGGATGGGCGTATCAAGGATTTTATTGCCACACCAAAGTTGAACGGCTACCAGTCGCTGCATACCACGGTCTTCTGCCTGGATAACCGCTTAGCTGAGATTCAGATTCGCACGCATGATATGCAGCGCACCGCGGATTACGGCATCGCCAGCTACTGGTACATGAAAGGGCGGGGCGAATCTCGGCTCTCCTACCATGAGATGATCGCCTGGATTGAACAACTGCGCGAGTGGCAGCGCGAATTGCCTCAGAGCGCCGATGAATTTGTCGAGGCCGTCAAGGGAGACATCTTCCAGGAGCAGATTTTCGTCTTTACGCCAAAAGGCGAAGTCAAAGATCTGCCGCGCGGCTCGACACCCTTAGATATGGCATACCGCATCCATACCGATATCGGCGATCACTGTGCGGGTGCACGCATCATCACCAACATGGCCGATACCGGCCGCCTGGTGACGCGCCTGGTACCGTTGGATTACGAGCTACAAGGCGGCGAGATCGTCGATATCGTGGTCAATCGCACCACCCACCCTACCCGCGATTGGCTCTCGTTCGCGCGCACGGCAGCGGCCCGCACGAAGATTCGCCGCTATCTAAAGACATATGAGCGAGAGATTGATCTACAACTCGGGCGCGAGCGGCTGGACCTGGCATTGAAGACGGTGGGCGTCCCCGGCATCGGGGTAGTGCAAGAAAACGACTTTTCCTCGTGTACAGCGACGAAAAAATTTGCGACGCTCGACGATATCTACGTGGCCTTAGGACGCGAGGATTTGCAGGTAGAAACCGCTGTAGAGCATCTTCTCCCGCTACTTCAAGACCGGGGTGAGGTTATACCCCTACCCGCACCGAAATCCCGCCATGATAGCGAGATGCCCTTGTCTATGGAAAATGGGTATGGAGAGGTGCAACAGCCTTCTCTCTTTGCGCTGCCCGACAACAAGAATGTACTGAATAAGTCCTCTACAATGGTCAAACTCGCGCATTGTTGTTGTCCCATTCCTGGTGACATCATTGTGGGCGTCTTCAATCCCGGCAAAGGGATGATTGTGCATCGCAGCGATTGCCGCACCCTGCGCCGCTTCGGTGAGCAGGCACGGGAACGCTTCGTAGAGGTCAATTGGTTGCAGATTGAGCCACAACATTACCTCGCCCCGATAACCATCGTGGCCCGCGACCGCGCCGGGCTATTGCGCGACGTGGCGGCTGTAGTATCCGATGCCGGTATTAACATGACCTCAGTTACCTCTAGCACCAATGCTTCGTCGCAAAAGGCAGTGATCACTGCCACGCTGGAAATAGAGGCCATAGACCAGATCGATCGCATCTTTAAGCGCCTGCGCCAGGTCAAAAATGTCGTGAGCGTGGCTAGATCACTGGCAACCAGGCATACACCGGCATATCGCAGTATTGAATAAGCAAGAATAAGACCTATGATACCAATGTCTATTGATAAAGAAACACTAACGCATAATCCGCCTGATGCGACCGCAGAACAACTGTTGGCCACAGTAAAACAATACATGGGAGACAGTGAGGTTGAACAGGTCGCCCAGGCCATTCAGCTTGCGCTAGAGACAAGCGGAAGCGTGCGCGACCACGGCGAGGCGTCACTCCAGACACTACGCCAGATTTCTCCTTTAGAACATGCGCTGGCAGTGGCGACGATCCTGGCTCAAATGCGTATCGATGCTGTGGGAGTAGCAGCCGGGGTGATCTTTGAAGCCGTGGACGCCGATCTCCTGCCACTCGAGCGCGTCGAGCATACCCTTGGTACCCCCGTTGGACGCGTCGTAGGCAGTATGCTGCGGCTGAACATCCTGGAGCGCAAGAAACATGCAGGCGCCCAGCTCATTACGCCCAATGCAGGTGAGGGAGAGAGCAATCGCGGCCAGAAGAAGCGGCGCGTCCGCGAAGCCTTGCGCCGCCAGCAGGCAGAAACCGTGCGCAAAATGTTTATCGGTATGGCCGAGGACCCGCGCGTGGTGCTGCTCAAACTGGCTTATCGTCTGCATGCCATGCGTCTTATTACTCAAAAAGGACATCTTTCTTCCTCTATAGCTTCCGACCAGCAAGAAAAGCTGGCCATGGCCCTGGAAACACGCGAAATCTATGCGCCGCTGGCCGGTCGCCTGGGTATGTCGCGTGTCGAGTCCGAGTTGGAAGACCTGGCTTTTGAAGTATTGGAACCCGACCAATATGCCTGGGTCAAGTCCCAGGTCGAGATGGAGAGCAACCAGTGGAGCTCGTATGTCGAGCGTGTTTGTACCATCCTGCGCAAGGAAATGGCCTCCATTGGCTTGAAGGCAGAGGTATCCGGCCGCGTCAAGCATCTCTACAGCTTCTACAAGAAACTGTATCGCAATGGTAGCGAGTTTCAACAGCTTGGTGATCTGCAATTAGCCCTGGATACCAGCCAGATCCATGACCTGATAGCCTTCCGCATCCTGGTGGAAACCACTCCCGATTGCTACATCGCGCTTGGCCACGTACATAGCCTCTGGAAGCCGAAAGAGGGACGCATCAAGGACTTCATCGCCAATCGCAAACCCAACGGCTACAGCGCTCTCCATACGACCGTCTTCTGTCTGGATGACCAGCTGGTGGAGATACAGATCCGCACATTCGCCATGCACGAAATGGCGGAATACGGTGTCGCCATGCACTGGCACTATAAAGATGTCGGAGATCGTGCCTCGGCCTCGGCCAAAGAGTTGCTCTCCTGGTTGCGTCAACTGGCTGACTGGCAGCGCGACCTCCGCTCCTCCAACGCCAGCGATGCCGAGTTTGTTGAAGCGGTCAAAGACGATTTCTTTGAAGAGCAAATCTTCGTGTTCACCCCCAAAGGCGAGGTCAAAGATTTGCCCGTCGGTTCAACGCCGCTCGACTTCGCCTATCGCATCCACTCGAAAGTGGGAGACAGGTGCGCCGGAGCACGCATTATCACTGAGAGCACCAACGGCAATACGGAGGGGGATCGCCTGGTAACCCGCATGGTGCCGCTGGACTACGAACTGAAAAGCGGCGAAATCGTCGATATCGTTACCAATCGCACGGCCCATCCAACCCGCGACTGGCTCAACTTCGCCCGTACCGCCGCCGCTCGCAGCAAAATTCGCCGCTACCTTAAGACCCACGAGCGCGATATCAACATCCAGATAGGGCGCGAACGTCTCGACCGCGAACTCAAAATCATGGGCGTAGCGCGCGGCGTTGAGGCTCTGACCGAGGACATAGAGAACTGGTTGTCAAACGAGTACAACGGCAAATCGTTTGAAGACCTGCTCGCGGCCATCGGCGGCGATGAGATACGCCAGCACGCCGTTGCCGTGAAACTGATTGACCGCTGGCAACAGATCCGTGAGCAGCGCGAGGGGAAAGAAACGAAAGAGGAGGATGATACCCTACCTCTCTTACCTACCGCTCCCAAACAGGGATCATCGGCCCACCTGCAGGTAGCGGGCGTCAGTGGACTGCTGACAACCCTCGCCAACTGCTGCTGCCCATTGCCCGGCGACGAGATCGTAGGCTTTATCAGCCGAGGCAAAGGGGCCGTAGTCCACCGCGCCGATTGCAAAAATATTGGCCGCTACCGCGAGCGCGATCGCGAACGCCTCGTTTCTGTGAGTTGGGTGAGTATGGGAAAGCAGCGCTATCTTGCCCCCATCCTGATCACGGCTCGTGACCGCTCCGGACTGATTCGCGATATTGCTAGCATTGTTTCTGAAGTTGGGGTCAACATGACTTCGGTCACTACCAACGTGAGCAGCGACCGGGAGAAAGCTCTCATCATCGCCACGCTGGAGATCGATGGTATGGACCAGCTAAATCGCGTCTTCGCCAAACTCGAGAAGATCAAAGACGTGCGACAGGTCGAACGCGACCTCGGCAAGAAAAAGAAAAAATAAATGTAGGGGCGGCCCTCGCGCCCGCCCTAGATC
>CATPCK010000264.1 GCA_955652655.1 uncultured Ktedonobacteraceae bacterium
GGAACGATTGCCCTTCCGTTTGCCCAGCAACAGGGACGGAAGCATGCATCTGCACCCAGAGCCATCGGTCCCCACGATGCTCTAAGACGCCTGTGAGGCGATAGGGAAAGTCTACCGACTGCCCTGCAACCTGTGCATGTAACATCCCGGTGGTGGCTATCCAAGCGACTGAACCTGCGGCCGAGACCATGTGCCAGTCAAAGTCAAATGAGAGTCGTTCTGACTGTGAGATGTCACGTTCGAGCTGTGTTTGGATTTCAGCTTTTCCAACTCGCTTCTCATCAGCTCCCGTGCCAATCACGACGATGTCAGCATCTGGGACACAGGCCGCCAAGAAACTCTCCACGTCCCGTTGCTCGGCCGCGTGCTGGAACTGCTCAAGTGCTGCGATGACGGCAGCTTCGGTCTGTGCGTCTGCTTTCATTGTTTGCTCCTTTCTCGTCTCTACCGAAGTGAACTACGAAAGATGCTTTCACTGGATGTGCATCTGGACAAAGACACAGAGGGAGAACCAAAAACTAGTCTAGCTGAAAAACAAAACATAAGTAGGGGCTACTCATTGTCTGGTACGTCTTCTGTCAAGTCAGATACGTCAACATTGAGAGCTTTCGCAATCTTGAGGAGCGTACTATAAGCTACATCTCTATATGGGTCACTGTAGATAGCCTGTACGGTACGCGGGTTCAAGTCCGCCATTCTACTGAGTTTTGCCATACTAATACCCTTCTCTTTAGCCACTTCTTTGACTTTGAGTCTCAACATATTCGTCCTATCGCTCCTATGCTTGCGTCTTCTCGGGCATTGTAACGCACCCTCTTGACTTATGAATAGGCCCAATGTATGCTAATCACTGAGTACATGTAGTCAATAGATGTTAGTCAGTAGGTACTACAGTATGGCCACAGTTGATGCCTTAATTAAGATAGCAGGAGCGCAACATATGGGTACAATGCAAGTCCAGGCAGGGGTAGGTATTGTGTACCGTATGCGCCTCTCGGAACGTCCAACCAATCCAGAACGCCTGTGGCATGGGATAATAGAAGAGGTTCATCCACCAGTTTGCTGGGTACGCCTTAATGAACCTGGGTATGAGGGCTTAGACGAGATGATATTTTTTGAGCAGATTGTGGACATCGAGGAAGGGCCAGGCTATGAAATACCCACCAGATGAATACGATCAGCAGCAAGCGCCTGTACCACAGAAGACCCGAAACCACCGCAAAAAGTGTCGAAGATGGTGTGGATAGCCTTTATCAGCGCACTCTTGCTCGTTTGGTTAATACCTCGGTCCAACAAGGAAATAGCCCGTATTCACGCTGCAAGAGTTCGTCCTGCTCGGACAAAAATCCCCTTTCAGGTAGGAGCCTTGTTGGTTTTGTACTGCCCCATAAAAGTAGAGCGGTGTCTGACCGGCGGAGCGCTGCACCGTAAAAGCGAAGTTGCCTTGCCTATCAACGGTCCCATGCAGCGGATTTACTCCCTGGGAAGGTGATTTGAACGTTACCGTGCCACTCAAGGCAGCATTTCCCTCGCTCTGCACTAGAAGCACCGAGATAGAAGTTGTCTGTTGCTTTGTCTGATCAAACATCGATCCGTTATACGTGCCAGCTATATAGAGGCCGCTTCGCGGCGTTGCCGTCGCAGCGGGAGGAGAGGAGGATTTGCCAGGAACAGGAGTGGCTATGGCCGCAGTGGGAGTGATGTGGGCAGTGGTTTCTGAAGAGCGTTGGCTGAGAGAAAGGAGTTTCATGCTGCCCACCACGCCCAATGCGAGCAGGAGCAAAAGTCCAATGAGGAGGAGGGCTCTGCTTTGAAAGAAACGTGGGAAAGGCTGGGGTGTACTCTCCTTTCTTAGAAGCACGGGCCCAGGAGCAGTTTCTTTGGTAGGGATAATCGTCAGAGTGAGGGTGAGCGTCCCCCTGAGCCCTCCAGGAAAGGCTGGTTCGCCCAGTCCCTCTAGAGAGATGACTTGTCCTTCGTACGCTCCTGCTGGCACGACCACGCTCGTTTGCCGATCGCCGGGGAGCCTGACGGAACGACTGGTCCCACCCCGTGCCTCCAGTTCACTGATGACAAGGGTGGCATGCAGATCGCCACTCGCTGGGAAGGCCTGCTGTGGCGGCAGTGGTGGGATGCTCTTGTGTTTTTCTCTGATCTCATCTGCTGAGTGGATCGGCTCTTGTCTCTGCTTGTCCATGGTACTCCCTATCCTCTCGTAGGTGGTTGCGAAATGCTCTCCAATAGTTGTTATACCCAAAACTTGCCGCAGAGGCAAGTCGACTTCGGTTCCGACTGCCAAAGCTTTCACAATGCAAAACATGGTGCTGCCACAGGTGGCACACGTTCCTTTGTCGGCGAGCCTGTTGCTTTTCAGGGTGACAAGCCCCAATACATTTGAAATAAGGAGAATTGAGAAGGGGAAATAGGCGTAGGGGCGCAATTCATTGCGCCCCTACTTCACACAATAGGCGGTGATAGGTTTGTCTGCCATTGATTCATCTCCTTCTGTTTGTGATACAATTGAGAACATATGGTTGTTGAATGCACAACACCAGTCGTATCGTATGGTACTTACACTACTCAAGCGAGAATAGAGGCCAGCTCATCCCGAAACTCCCGAATTGTTGTAAACGAGGTATCTAGACTTGCCAGAGGTCGCCGATGAATGCAACACGTGTCCTTGCCGGCCGGCGAGAAGTTGAGCTTCTCGCCTTCCCGTCTGTCCGCCGTATGGCTACCATACTTTCTCAGCGCTGCCGCGAGCAGTCATGGGTGCGGACTTCAGTAGCAACTTTAGAGCGTTTCCGTTCAATGACGGGAAATCACGATCTCGAAGCATTGCGGGAACAAGCGCTTGCGGACCCGGTGGTGGCTGAAGGGGCGCTTGCTTCCTTTGCTGCTGCACTAGCTGTCTACACGGAAAGCCAGGTCTCCGCACTCGCCATGGGGGCGAAGATCTGGTTTCGCTTAAATGGCATAGCTGTACCATGGCGACCGCTGCCCGGCATGTCCTCCCCTTCCTCTTTGGGTGGTAGTAATGGGCAGGGCGTAGATCATTTGGTCCTGCAAGCGCTCATTGGTAGCGGCTTGCGGCTCAGCGAGTTGCTACGGCTACGTATAGGCGATGTTGGATCGCTGGACAGCGAGGGTCGCCTCATCCCGGATATTGAAGCAGATCCACTGGCTGTACAATTTACTCCACGCCTCGGCAAACAGAGCGAGCGCATTACCTTCCTGACCTTTCAAGCACGGCAGGCACTTCTCACCTCCTTAGAACAATCTGCTCCTGCTGGACAACCTCTTGCCGTGGATGCTCCCCTTATCACCAATCGCGACGGCTCAACGCTGTCTCGCGCTGATGCAGCCCGAGCCAGGCGGCGAAGCAGGGCATTGATTCGAGCGGGGAGTGATGTCAACGTCGCATTATGCCGTGCTACAGGCGACTTCTTTCGCAGCTGGGGCTTACCAGGTTCACGCTTTGCCGGATCAGAAGAGCTAAATCTAGAGGAGTACATCTAGTAACATCCCTCCAACGCCGCTATCGCGTCTAGCTTCGCTCAGGGGGGATGAGAGGAGGTTTATTTAAGATGAAAGCAGTCCGTTTGCACCATTACGAAGAACAGCCGGTGGTCGAAGAGGTTGCCGAGCCAAAGATGAGCGGTCCCCACGATGTCATCGTGCGCATTGGTGGTGCTGGCCTCTGCCGCACCGACCTGCATATCATCGAGGGGCAGTGGAAGGAGAAGTCTGGGGTGACTCTGCCCTACACGCTTGGTCATGAGAACGCAGGCTGGGTCCAGGAGATTGGTTCAGCAGTCAGCAACGTGGCGGTTGGCGATACGGTGATCGTCCAC
>CATPCK010000265.1 GCA_955652655.1 uncultured Ktedonobacteraceae bacterium
ACGTGGACGCCTGGTAACAGGAGCAGCGAAGTGGCCCTAATGATCGTACGGCTTGTCTCTCCCAGTCTGCTTGGTTGGTTCGTACCGCAACCCTGCTTGCTCGAGCGAGTGGGTGGAGTGTGGAAGAGAGGAAGGGGTGTGCGTGAAGCTCCTGGGCTTCGGGCTCCTGGTCTCGGCAAAATTGAGGTAATTATGCTCTTCGGTAGAGGCGCAAGCAATTGCGTCTCTTTTTGTTTTGGAAAATTTCGTCGTAGCCCGCGAGGCGCAAGGTGGCGGGTAAATCCGATTACGATGAACCAATTTCTGCAAGTGCGCACTGGATTTCTTTTTGCGCTTCTTTGTTTTCTTCAGTCGCCAGGGCTGTATGTAACGCTTCTTTTGCGTGCTCTCCGCCGATACGCCCCAGTGCCCAGGCTGCGTGCCCGCGGATTAACGGTTCGTTATCCTGCAGCGCACCTATGAGTGCTGGTACTGCTCGCTGGTCCCCGCAATTCCCCAAGGCGACACAGACGTTGCGCAGTAGACCGCGCCGTTTTGCGCGCCTGATTGGGCTATGGCGAAAACGTTCACGGAATTGCTCTTCAGTTAGTGATAGTAAGGGAATGAGCTCCGGGCTACTACCGACTGTTGCTCTCGGACGAAATTCTTTATGGGGTAGTACTGGTAATGTCTTAGCATGTCCCGGTTGCTGGTAGCTTTCTACGTGAGACGCAATAGATTGGGTTTTCTGAATGCCCCTCAACCCAAGGCGTTTTTCCGCTACAATATTAACAGGACAGACCTCCTGGCAAATATCACAGCCAAAGATCAAATTACCCATCAGAGGACGCAGCTCGAGTGGGATGCTACCGCGTAGCTCGATGGTCAGGAATGAGATACAACGTGTACTATCCAGCACATAAGGAGCGGGGAGAGCTTTCGTTGGGCACGCATGGAGACAAATTTCACAGCTCCCGCAGCTTGTTTTCAATGGCAAATCGGCCTGAAGCGGCAAATTCGTGACAATTTCTGCAAGGAAGACCCATGATCCCCATCCTTTGGTGAGAATATTCGTATTTTTACCGTACCAACCAAGCCCTGCACGCTGTGCGACTGCACGATCTACCATGCGCCCGGTATCTACAAACAAACGGGTCTCGATGTCGTCGCTGACCTCTTTACAAGCGTATTCACGCAGCCACGCAGCAAACTGCTGAAGCCTGGGTTTGATGATTTCGTGATAATCGTCGCCCCAGGCATAGCGAGAGATGCGTCCTCGTGGTACGTCATCCTGGGTTTCGTCTGGCTGCTCGGTGAGATAGAACATTGCGAGCGTAATAATGGACTGCGCTCCTGGTAAGAGTGCATCGGGATAGCAGGACACTGCGGCGCGTTCCGCTGTGAACCAGGGCAGACCTTCCATCAGACCCTGAGCAATGCGCTCTCTAATGACGCGTTCCGCTTCAGGCAAAGCCTCGGCGGAGGTAATGCGCGCCGTATCGAAACCGAGCGAATAGGCATATTCTTTGATGGTCGTGGGATTCAGCATTATATCAACACATCTCGACGCATATTTACCCAGAGGGCGACGCCAATAAATACCACTGAATAGACACAGAGCACAAGCAGTCCATGGATATCAGATGACTGAGGCGGTATGTGTGAACCTGATGGTGTAGGGAAAATATACGGGTCCTGGTTTGATAGCAGGGCAGAAATGTTTGAACCGATGAGGTAATCAGGAAGAGACTGAAAAAAACTACCGAGAGGGCCGCTGATTGTTTTCCCGAACAGGGCAATAACGCTTATCACTGGTTCAATTAAAAAGCTCCAGGTCAACACTCCCACCATTCCTGCTGCGGTTGCTCGTCCCAGTGTCGAAAGGAAAAGTGCCATCATAGCGTATGTAAATAGGCCAAACATGGTAATCAGCAGATAGAGTACAGCATGGCCAAGCCAGCTTATACTAAAGAAATCAAAGGTAGAGGCTATCCCGGTAGTAAAACTGAATATGGAACCTGTGAGTATACCAAGCAGGGCTATCCCTGCTATCCCCAGTACAATACATACGATAGCGGCGCCAATTTTGGAAAGGAGAAATTGTGTGCGTGTAGGGCCGCGAGTAAGCATCAGTCGCACCGTTTTATCAGTATGTTCCCCACCGACGATAGTGCTCACGAGAATGATGATCAATATTTGTCCCAAGGTCAGAAGTAATTGTACTACCAGGGATAACGATTCAGGGAGGCGCAGCGCTTCAGAAAAGCGCTGTATGGCTTCTGCTGGTGTACCATTTTTTGCCATCAGAAAGGTGGCCAGGGCAATTAAGCCGAAGAGAGAAACCGTTGAAAGGATGCTGATAAAACTCAGCACCTTTGACATCAGACGACGACGTATCTTGTACAGTTCCATCCCGGTCAAACGTAGCATGGCACTTACATAATCTTGTCGTCCCATCAGCACGGAGCTAGCTCTGCTTGATGGAGATGTTGAAGATTCAGCGATGGTGTGCTGTGAAGATTTCATTCCTTAACTCTCTAAATCCTTTCAATGTGTCCAGGTTATCCTCAATCCCCAAACTGCGGGTCATTTGCATCCCTCGCCAATGCTGCCATGCCTGGTCGTGGCGGGGTGCTCATAGAGGCAGGAGGCGTCGTGAGCCCCAGAAATAGTTCCTCCAGGCTCCCTTCTTGAGGGCGGATCTCGGCGGCGAAAAGATTATGTCGCGCCAGGTGCGCGTTAATTTCTGCGGAGCGCATGCGGGGTGCATCCACCCGAATGATGGGTATATTCTGCTTATTGGTATCCATATGCGCGAGAGCAATCCATGGCAATCCCTGATTCCTGGCCTGCTGTAACAGCGTAAGAGCTTGCTCTGTCTCTCCGGCGGTGTTCATTCGAACGATGATCTGTTCGCCTTGTTGCAACAGTTCATTAACCTCGCCTTGTTTGATCAGGTTTCCTTTTTGAAGAATCGCTACACGATTACAGACGTGCTGTATTTCATGGAGGAAGTGACTGGAAATGAAAATAGTTTTGCCCAGCGTCGATAGCCGCTGGATGAGCTGGCGAATCTCAAACTGGCCTGCCGGATCAAGCCCATTCGTTGGTTCATCTA
>CATPCK010000266.1 GCA_955652655.1 uncultured Ktedonobacteraceae bacterium
GGCGGCGCGACAGCAGATCGTGGCTCTTTTGGCATCGGATGGCTATGTAGGAGCAACAACCGACCCGGGCATGTCAGGCATCGTTCAAAGCAGCCAGGCGCCGTTTGTTTTGTTGCGCATACGCGTCGATGGCCGCTCCACACTGCGATTCTTCATCAACACCCTGCCCTGGTAAAAAATGTAGGAACAGTGCTTGCCTCTGCCCTGAACAAACCTATTTACAATCACCTGCTAATATGGTATCATCTAACTTGCCCAGGGGATGTAGCTCAGCTGGGAGAGCGCGACAATCGCACTGTCGAGGCCAGGGGTTCGAGCCCCCTCATCTCCACCTGATCTTTGTGTTCGGATGCCTACCATAGGTATCTTTACACCACCCATATATGCCTTGCAAATCGCAAAGGCTTGTGGTATAGTATAGGCACAGTTGGAGACAAAAGCGGTGAGCAGGAGTAGTAGGTCAACGCGCACACAGAGAGTAGCCGGGTGGTGCAAGGCTATAAGCCAATTCGACCGAACTCGCCTGTGAGCAATAAGTGTGAAGTTACTTTACTTAGGGTATGACAGGACAGTGGTACAAAGATGGCCAATAGTACCTGGAAAGAACCTAGCACTTGTCGGGACGCCCGTTATAGCGTACAATGAGTGTACATCAATCGACTCGGCGCACAACCTTGTAAGGGCCTGTAGCGCAGCTGGAAGAGCGCATCCATGGCATGGATGAGGTCAGGGGTTCGAGCCCCCTCAGGTCCACCAGTTTCAAACTTCTCGCCTGAGAAACATTGATGACAAATCAGGGTGGTACCACGGAATAGCCTTTCGTCCCTCGCGGATGAAAGGTTTTTTTATATTATTATTCTTTTTTAAGGCTCAACGGGGAGAGGAAAACACTTATGATAACACGTACAAAGTACAATCCAAAGGAAATTGAAGAGAAATGGCAAAAACAATGGGAGGCAGAACAACTCTATCATGCCTCCGATAATTCGCCGAAGCCCAAATTCTATCATCTCGTTATGTTTCCCTACCCGTCCGGTGACCTGCACATGGGTCACTGGTACAACTACTCGCCTTTCGACGCCTATGGGCGCTTCAAACGCATGCAGGGCTATAACGTCATGCAGCCCATCGGTTTCGATGCCTTCGGTCTGCCTGCGGAGAATGCCGCCATCAAACACGGCGTACAGGCACATACCTGGACACTGGCCAACATCGACAAAATGCGCAAACAACTGCGTATGATGGGCGCTCAGTGGGACTGGCAGCGAGAAGTGGTCACCTGCCTGCCCGACTACTACAAGTGGACACAATGGCTGTTCCTGCAATTCTACAAGCATGGCCTGGCCTATCGCACTAAGGCGCCAGCCAACTGGTGTCCAGGGTGCAATACGGTTTTGGCGAACGAGCAGGTTCTGGCAGATGGCACCTGCGAGCGCTGTGGTAGCACCGTCACCCGCAAAGAGATTGACCAGTGGCTGCTGAAAATCACCGATTACGCGGAGCGCCTGCTGGACTTTCCCGTTGTGGAGTGGCCCGAAAAGACCATGACTATGCAGCGCAATTGGATAGGACGTAGCGAAGGAGCCGAGATACGCTTTGTAGCCGAGATCGATGGGAAGCAGGAACAGATGCCTGTATTCACCACTCGACCAGACACGATCTACGGGGCTACATTCTTTGTGCTGGCTCCCGAACACCCATTGGTCGAGAGGATTACGACGCCCGATCAGAAGGCAGCGGTAGATGCCTATGTAGAGCAGGCACGTCGTATGACCGAGATCGAACGTACCAACGTGGAGAAAGAGAAAACAGGCGTCTTTACTGGCGGCTATGTAACTAATCCCGTCAACGGCGAAAAAGTTCCCGTCTGGATTGCCGACTACGTACTGATGGGCTACGGCTCAGGCGCCATCATGGGCGTACCGGCGCATGACCAGCGAGACTTTGAGTTCGCGCGCAAATTCAATATTCCCATCCGCGAAGTCATTCGTGCCGGGGATGAGGCACCCGGCGATCCAGCAACATGGCCAGAGGCAAAAAAGCACCTGGGCGTGATGGTTAACTCTGGCCCATTCGATGGTACACCAGCTGATGAAGCCATTGCTAAAGTGACGAAGTACATCGAGGAACAGGGCATCGGCAAGTTTATGGTGACCTATCGCCTGCGTGACTGGCTGATTAGTCGGCAGCGCTACTGGGGCGCGCCTATACCTATCGTTTACTGCCCAAAGGATGGCATGGTTCCCGTACCAGAGGAGCAACTGCCTGTCTGGTTGCCTGAGCATGTCGAGTTCAAGCCAACAGGAGAGTCACCGTTGCGCTATGAACCGGACTTCCTGAACACGACCTGCCCGCTATGTGGAGGCCCTGCGACCCGCGAGGCAGATACAATGGATACCTTCATCTGCTCGTCCTGGTACTTCCTGCGCTATGTCGACCCACATAATAGTGAGCAGGCATGGAGCCAGGAAAAGATGAAGCAATGGCTGCCTGTCGATCAGTATGTCGGTGGTGTTGAGCACGCTATTCTGCACCTGCTGTACGCTCGCTTCTTCGTTAAGGCCCTGCATGACATGGGGAACCTGGACTTTGATGAACCTTTTATGCGCCTGTTTCACCAGGGTATGGTGCTGGGTTCTGATGGCCAGAAGATGTCCAAGTCGCGCGGCAACGTAGAGGCACCCGATAAGTACGTCGCCAAATATGGCGCGGATACCGTCCGCTGCTACATGATGTTCATCGGCCCATTCGATGCCGGCGGCTCCTTCAGGCCCGACAATTTGGAAGGTGTCTGGCGCTTCCTGAATCGCTTCTGGAGCGTCATCAGCGAAAACTGGATTGAGGGTAGGGTCAGTGATAAAGAGACCAGTGAAAGCAAAGCAATCGAGCGCCTGCGCCACAAGACCATCAAGCGTGTTACAGAAGACCTGAGCAACTTCCGTTTCAACACGGCTCTGGCCGCGCTGATGGAGTGTAACAACATTCTGGTGAAACAACAGAATGATCCCGTGGCACAGACCAGGGCCTACCGCAAAACCATAGAGACAATGATGCAACTTCTGGCCCCTCTGGCGCCGCACATCACCGAAGAGCTGTGGCACATCACGGGCCACATCGACAGCATCCATATGACCGACTGGCCGAGTTATGACGAGGAGATGACACAGGATGAGACCTTCACTCTGGTGATCCAGGTCAATGGTAAAGTACGTGAACGCATCGAA
>CATPCK010000267.1 GCA_955652655.1 uncultured Ktedonobacteraceae bacterium
AGTGGTACCCCATTGCGCTGTGCCAGGGTGAGGAGGGTGGTGGGTTGGATCGAACCTTCGAGGTGGACGTGCAATTCAACTTTGGGGACAGCAGTGACGTAACGTTCGATCTTAGATTCCATGCTTCTTTTTCCTCGTAGGCTGCTTTATTTTTTAGAAGTCTTGCACAGAAGGCTAGTGCCGTCTAGATGTGTTTTCTCGTGTATCACACGAGGTGTATTATGCCGAGATCAAGGGTATGGCGATGAGCGCGACGAAGATGCCTATAGCTTGCAATCGTGTCACCCGTTCCCTGAGAATGAAACTGGCCAGCAGGACTGTGGCCGCAGGATAGAGAGAGGAAAGGATCGCGGCAACAGCAAGACGCCCGCTATGTGTCGCAAGCACGAAGAAAGCATTTCCCGCTACGTCGAGCGTACCAGCCAGCAGCACGAGAGGAAACGCAGACAATTTGGGAAGGAGATCCTGGCGCCTGACCAGTAGAAGGGCCAGCATGAAGAGGAAGGAGGAGAGCCTCGCGGCGGAAAGGGGCCAGAATATGGCGGTAGAGCTGGCTCGGCTAATGAGGATGAAGAAACTGCCAAAACCAAGTCCTGCCAGCAGAGCCAATCCCCCCCCTTCAGGGCGTCCTCTCGCTCGTTCTGGACGCGAGATAAGCCATACCGCGATCAATGCCAGGGTGAATCCAGCAAGTTGGAGCAGGCCGGGCAGACCTTGAAAAAACACGCTAAAGAGCACTGGAAGGGCGGCGGCAAGAACGGCGGTTACGGGAGCGTTGATGCCCATGCGCCCAACTGCTAGCGCCTGGTAGAAGGAGACTATGCCGACGGCGCCCGCCAATCCTGCCGCGCTACCCCACGCCTTATCAAGGGCGGAAGGAAACGGTTCGGACCATGCCAGGGCAAGGGCGATCAGGAGGACAAGCCCGATTGCATGGGCAGCGACGACAACGGTAAAGACGTTTACACGGCGCGTGGCCAGGCCGCCGCTAAAATCTCCCGAACCCCATGAGAGGGAAGCTGCCAGGCCGAACAGAGCGGTGATGAGATTATGATTCATTACGAGAATCGTGCCCTTTCATTCCAGGAAGAGAATAGCCGGATGTTTTCTTGCATCCTATCTTCTCAGAAACGTGCTGGACGTGCAAGGGCTAATCAGGTGATTTTAAGGAGTAGGTCACTTCAGGTGGTCGCGAAACGCGGCGATCTGGGCACTGTGCTCACGTTTGTGACCGTAATGGGCGTAAACAATAAAATCATCCAGGGCATAGTTCATTCCATACCAGGGAAGCGTCCCGGTCTGTCGCAGGGTTTCTGGAGAGAGTTGCGCTAGCATCGCCATGACCTGGGTATGTGTATCGTTGAACTCGGCCAGGACCTCTTTGATGGATTTCTCTTTGCGGCTTGCTACCTCAGCATCGTTGAACTGCCCGCCCGGCTCAATAAATTTCGCCAGGTAGGGTGTGGAACCACCCCCCTGAAAGGTTGCCAACACATCGACCAGCACATGTTCATAGGAGGTCAGGTGCGCGATGATATCCTTCACAGACCAGACCCCGCAGGCACCTGCGCTTTCCCAGGCTGTTTCAGGGAAGCCATCAATACTTTGGAGTACCGTCATTTGTCCATACTTGAGAATGTCAGTTGCGTTCATAGCATGTTCCTTTCCGTTTACGGTTTCTTATCACAGGAGATCGATATCTTTATGATCCTGATTGACACTCTCATTATAACCAGGAACTGCCGGTATTCCATCCGTAGAAACACAGAGTATCCGAAAAGTTGTACGGAGATTCAGGCCGCAACCTACGGAGACTCTTGTAACGAAAACGCTTATTGTGTTTGTTGTTTTCGTTTAGCGAAGAGGCCAAAGGCATAGAGATTACCATCGTTGTTTCCTACATAGATTACGCCATGGGCAATAGTAGGCGCCCCGTAGAAAAAAGTGTCTTTGTTTGTGTCTTCAAATGCAAAGAGCTGTTTGCCTGATGAACTATCTAATACACGAAAAAAGCGTCTGGCTCCGACAGCTACGATTCCGGGTGCCACGGTGACAGCGGCAAAGATGCGCCCGTCGCCAAAGCATTGTTCCCAGATGAAAGCGCCATTGTCAGGGTTGAGAGCACGCAGGCTCCCTTCACAAAAATGTCCCTGTGGTGGTGTTGCCGCCGGCTACGTAGAGTGTTTTACCATCCCAGGCACTTGGAGCATTATTACCATCAGTAGATGATATCTGTTGGCTCCAAACAGGCCCATTGCTGATAGCTCCTCGTTGAAAGGCATAATAGATGCCATTTTTGTTGATGGCGCCCACCATGGGACGCTGGACGCCTTCGATCGTCGTGGTGAAGAGTGTCAGCGTGGCGCCAAAGTCACTATCCAGGTCCTGTTGATCGGCAGGCACCTCCCAGGAACCGGCGACTTCAAGGTCTGATGCCTGGAGTTCGATTACAGCGACCGCGTATATTTCTGTCGTCGAGCAGGTGCTGGCGTTCCCCGTGGTGATGTATATTTCTCCAGCCTCTGAATCAATTGTTGGTGAGCTCCATATGCTTCCGCCAACACAGCCATTGGGGACAACGTTGAAAACGTTCTGAATGGTGCCGGAGACCATGTCGAGCTGAACGAGTTGTCCCTGGATTGCCGGACACTCTCCAAGCGAGGACATGCCGATGTAGATACTCCCTTTATAAAGAGCAGGAGAACTCCAGATGAAGTGATCAGGTGGGGTACCCAGGAAAGTTTTCCAGACATCTTTCCCATTGGAGGCGTTGAGAGCGTAAAAATTGCCATCGCCGCCGCCGACAAAATCAACCAGTGTTTTTGTTCCCCCAATCATCATGGGTGCAATGGTTGCCGTACTGGCCACGCCAACAGTAGAAGGAGAGCACTCAATGTTTGTCGACATCCCCAGGTTTGTAGCCCAAATCTCTTTGCCGCTGAGATCCGTCGCGTGCTCAAGGCCATCCCAGGATCCCCAATAGATTGTTTTGTTCACGACCACAGGTTGAGTGGAGATTCCTCCCCTGGCATGATATGTCCAAAACAGATTGAGAGAAGAGGCAGTGATTGAATTGATAGTGGTCTCATCCTGGGAGAAGCCATCCTTTTCATCATCCATAAGATATGCAGGCCAATCACCGGATTCTATCGCTACCTGCGCTGTCGGGCTGGCTGTCGGGGTCAGCGGTGTCGGCGTCGGTATTATATTGGTAGTCGTGGTTGGCTTAGGGTCCGCCTGGACGGAGGTATTTACCATTGCAGGACTACACGCGGTCAACAAAAAGGCCAATGTAACGATGACAGCTTGCAGATAAGACCTTTGCGCGAACCTATCCCCCTGGCTGCGCGGATGCTTACGTTTCATCAATGTACCTTTCAATGTTAACCGGTACGGGTTATGGCATAGTCGACCAATTAGGCAGAATACAGC
>CATPCK010000268.1 GCA_955652655.1 uncultured Ktedonobacteraceae bacterium
CTCCAGGGGGACGACCACAAGGCACAATCCATTTCAAAGAAGACGTTTTGCGAGTCAAACGAAGCCGAGGAAGGATGGTCATCCCTTCGCTTCTCTCAGGGCAAGCTCTGAGCACGAGCTTTGGATCTCTGTCCGGCGAGAGATCCTTCGCTGCGCGCAGGATGACAAAGCGAGATGGTCTCTTCTTTGAAATGTATTGCCATCAAGGCCCGCCCCTACGGAATCCTGGGCCTGCGACTTGGGGTAATACCAATTGGGAGGCCAGGGCTGTCACCCTGGCCTCCCGCCTTATGTTCGCGCTTATGGGACAAGCCCTGCCCCGGTGAAAGGCTTCCTATTTATTCAGTAGCCATCACACCATCCGGCACCTCCACGCCAGTTGAAGCCCCAATTTTCTCTTTATGATCCTCCGGGTGCAGTATTGGCTCCCCCGTCACCAGCTTACGCACATACAGGTAACCAAAGCCAACTACCAGCCATACAAGACTGAAGCCAATTGCAATAATCGTGTCAAGCTGCGCTGAACCACCACCCACGATAGAGTAGTAGATGACGCCTATGAGCATCGCGACATTGAGCACTGCACCCATTACAGGAGCGATAATACTATTGTAAAGGCTGCGCTTTTTAACTCCCGCAAAGGCCACGAGACAGACGATACATGTCATACCATAGAGCAGGAAAGTGCCAATATTGGAGACAAGTGTTACCTGTGTCAGCCTGTCAACAGACAGTACCCCATACGAACCAATGGCAGCGGAGATAACCGTTAACACGATGACTCCCACGTGTGGAGTACGGTACTTCCCATGCAGGAACCCGAAGATAACCGGCAGTTCGGTATCCTTACCCATCGCATAGGTAACGCGCACCCCCGTGTTCAGGCAGGAGAGCGCCGTACCAATCAAGGCGATTACGACGCTAGCCGCTAGTATCGTTGCGAAAGCAGTTCCATAGCCACCAAGTAGCTGGTTGCCTATAATCTGTGCCATGTCACCAATTGGCGCCCCTGAGCTAAAGGCCGCGGCAAAGCCAGTTCCCCCACTATTCTTGTAGGCATCGTTAACAAAGAAGTTCGTGGCAAAGTATTCCAGGAAGTAGAAGATGACTGCCTGAACGACGAGCGAAAGGAGTACGGCACGAGGAATATCTCTCCCAGGATTCTTAGCCTCTGCCGCCAGTGCCGTTGCCGACTCAAAGCCGACCACCAGCAAGATTGCAATGGTAGACTGAAAGATGAGTCCCCCAAGGCTATGTGGCGTAATCACACTCAAAGCGCTGGGATGGAGATAATGAACACCCGGGTGCGTCAGGCGGTAAGCAATAGCCAGGATTGAGAAGGTTACCAGCGCGATAATCTGAATCACATTGATAACGATATTCGCCATAGTTGTGCCCGTTACACCAACATATGAAATGGCTCCAACCACCGCGGCAAACCCTATACAAACCAATACTTCTTGTAGTGGCGAGCCAAAGCTTGGTATAAAGGTTTGTATGATGTAGGTAATCACCAGGCCCATAAAAGCCACCATTACCCCCGGGTATACCCAGTAGTACAGGTGTGAGGCCCAACCTACAATGAATTTACTCAAACGCGCAAACTTAAAATGGCGATGCTCCTCTCGCTGCAGCACTGAGGCTTCTGCAAAGTAATAGGAACTGCCTGCACCCGCCTCGGGATAGCGTTTAGCAAGCGCGGAGTAGGCTGTCGCGGTAAACAACGCGATAGCTGTCGCTACAAATACCGCAAACCACATGTTCATAGCTGAACCCGGTGCGGCCTGCAACTGATAGGTCGTCCAGAGGAAGGCTCCTGGCGCAATTAACGCCATAGCATTGATCGTTAACCCGGTAAGCCCTAGCGTGGGCTTCATACCCGTGGATGTCTTCTCGTTCATTGTTTGTGTCGCCATGGTAATTTCCCTTTTTGCGTAACTCACAAATTCACAACAACATCTATGGCTCCATTACCATGGCTTTAGCCTCAACGCTTACACACCCTGAACGAGCAGCCATCTCCGCTTACTCTTCCCTCCTAAAGTATAGAAATTCTCTCTTTCCAATCATACTGTTAAAATATGAGAAGTTATCTCCTCTGATTTGTGCAAATTGCACAAATCAGAGGAGATAACTCTTCTTTATTGTGAGAATTTAAAAATTATTTGCTAAAAACAACAGGCATTATTCTCTTTCATTGTGCATGTTACATAAACAAAGCTCAATCCAGCAAAAAATTGTTGTTCGGAAAAAAGATATGATATTATTCAGCTATGACAACCTTCATACCCGAAGAAGATAACCGCGCCGGAAAAGATGCACCGCTCCGCCATGATATCCACATGCTAGGAGACGCACTCGGACAGGCCATACAGCAACACGAAGGCACCTCTGTCTTTGAAACAGTGGAGCAACTACGTCGCAAGTGCAAGCGTCTCCGCACGTGCGGTGAAGCCCTTAGCTCGGCCTCCGGGGCAGAAGCCACTCAACTCCAGCAAGAAATTGCGGCGCTCGGCCAGGAGATAACAAGCATCGTTGACAGTTGCGACCTGGATACCACTATTGACGTGATTCGGGCCTTCACCGTCTATTTCCACCTCGTCAATACTGCTGAACAACACCACCGCACGCGCCGCTACAATTACGAAGCCATCACGTCATCTACTCCCCTGCGTGGCTCACTGGCTGCCCTCGTAGCCCTCTGCCGGGATAACGATATCGATGCCACCTACGTACAAGAACTGCTCGATCAACTTTCTATTGACCTTGTCTTTACAGCCCACCCTACCGAAGCCACTCGCCGCAGCCTGATTATCAAATCTCGCCAGCTCACTGCACTGCTAAAAGAGCACGATCAACTGGAGGACATGACTCCGAAACAGCGAGCTCTATGGCAGCGTGCTCTCGCTAGCACTATCACTCTCCTCTGGCGCACCGACGCGGTACGCCACGTACGTCCCCAGATACCTGATGAGATTAAAATGGGCGGCTACTATCTCGATGAGATACTCTATGAAGCTCTACCTGAACTCTATGCAGAACTCGAACAGCTTCTTCGTGACGCTTATCCACAACACCGGTTGACCGTCCCTCCCTTTTTACGCATTGGCACCTGGATAGGTGGTGACCAGGACGGTAATCCCAATATACGTGCCGGCACGTTGCTTGAGGCTCTGAGTTGGCAACGTACGCAGGTCATCGAACACTATCGCTCGTCGATCCAGGCGCTGGCACAGGAATACTCGCAATCGCTCAAGCTATGTTCAATCACCCGGCAATTGCAGGTTTCTCTGCAGCGTGACGCCGCGCGTTTACCAGACTACGATCGAGAACTAGGAACTCAGAC
>CATPCK010000269.1 GCA_955652655.1 uncultured Ktedonobacteraceae bacterium
AGTCAGAAGCACAACGTCATCTCCTGCTACATGCAGGACGTCAGCAAACCATAGTAGGGGAATGACGACACACCAACATCGGTCCTTCCTCTGAGAAGGAGTGACTCATGAGAGGGATACCAACCGGAGTAGTCATCTGGAGCCTCAAACGATATACCAGAAACGGGAACTTGTGGGATCGTGTCTGCTCCAGGTGCAAGCAGTCGACACCTGTCTTTGAGTATGAACATCGTGATGAACAGGAACGCTCTGTCTTTAGTTATCTCTGTGAGGGATGCGCGCAGAAGAAACTTGCGGAGTGGCTTCAAAGCACAGATAGTCCCGACTATGTGCATCTTGGCTACCAGACTGACTTTGACATCGCAACCGTCTTCTATGAACAAAAAAATGATGGAGAGACCTTGCAGGTGACCCGCTGGAGCGCAGAACAACGACGACGGAGGCTACAAGGCAACGAGGAGTAAGAGGCAGACAGCTATGCTTTGCATGTGACCTGCTGCATGGCTGCGATACATCACTTTACTGGCTGGCCGTAATCGCCCCGGTCGCATTATCTATATGAATTGGAACACTCGTAAGAGGCGTCGGCGCTGGCCCCTGCACCACCGCTGCCGCTTTCGCCGGATCGAATGTCGCCCCGTGACATGGGCAGACCAGCGTTTGACTACCAGGATCGTAATCTACAGGACAGCCCGCGTGCGTGCAAGTCGCGTCATATGCCACAAACTTTCCATCATTGAGCCGTACCAGTATCCCAGGGTCACCATTTGAAGCAATCGTGAAATTGACCGAACTATTATTCTGTAGCGAGCTTACCTGTGCTATCGGAGTGGTCCCTGCCGCTGGCGTTGTGCCGTTGCCGTTGGACGCGTTACTGGTTGGCGTAGGCGCATTACTGGTCGGGGTAGCCGCAGTACCCGCACCGCCATCGCTGCTAGCCGGGAAAATATGCAGAGCATTCCACAGCCATGTCAGGGCCAGAATACCTGCGCCTCCTGTCAGCGCACCCAGTAAGAAATTCCGCCGCGAACTTCTGGCTTGCTGTTGCGCCATAGCATACCTACTCTGCTGTTGCGTTGGCCGCCTATTGCCAGGCTCAACCTTCCCCCTACCCTGGTTACCCTGAATACTCTGGGTATAACCAGCTTCAAGGGGAACTGGCTGAGCCTCCTCACTCACTCCAAGGAAGAAGCTTATCACAGGGGCCAGCGACTTCTGTTCCCGGGGCGAAAGCATGCGCTGTACGAAAAGGACATCCAGCGAAGGGAGTCCTGTGTTTTGAGGGCCCGCCAGCAGTAAAGTGAGCCAGCAGAAGACAAAGACGATGTCAGATCCATAAAAATATGGGTAGACGTGCCACGTGGCTGAGAGGAAAAACATCAGGCTGATCAGCAGGCCAAAGAATGCCGCGGGCCGGAAGAGCAGCCCGAGTATTGTGCCGATACCGATCGCCAGTTCTCCATAGGAGACGAGGATGCCGAAAAAAGTGGCATGAGGCACAGCAACCTGCACCAGGAAATTATGTAGCGGTGAGCCTGTCGCGAATGCCGCGATCTGCTTTCCAATATATCCATGTGCCGTGGGATTGAAGAATTGGGGATCGCTTAGCTTCTGTAGTCCAGCATAAATAAAGGTGATACCGAGAAAAAGGCGCAGCGGCAGCAGAATCCATCTAGATATATGTCTTCTCTGAAATTGTTTCGTTGTTGTTGACATAATATTAACATAGTCGGAACAGGGCGACCCTTGTCGTCGCCCTGTTCCGACTCTCTCCTTCTTTACAAATACATGTGCAGAACTGACCGGGCAGTCGTAGAACTGTACACAGTGTATCTAATATACATCAGCAAACCATCAAAGAAATGTAAAAAAAGTGTAAGTAATAGCAGGAAGTATGGCATAATTACTCAGGCAACATTCTGAATGTACCCTCGGCGTTCGCTTCAATCATGCTGCGTTCAAAAAGCATGGGATGGTGTTCCACCTTCAGCCATGGTTTGATAAAGTCCGCATAGTGCTTGCTGGCAACCTGGCCAGATTGTCCAGGAGCATGGCCCGAGAGCGAAGCTTTCATATCTGCCAGGTTCACAATCTGGCGGTATGACGGCACTACGATCACCCTCTCTGGCTCATGATGCGTTGAGGCTCTCATATTTACTGTATCGACGTCCCCACCCGAAGCATAGGGGCCGCGATTGAAAATCTTATCGAGCGGTTTGACCATGCCCAGAGGATGGTTGTACGTCATGGTGTGAATCTTGCCATATTGCCAGCGCGTAATATCACTGCCCAATTTCTCGCGTAATTCTTCAACGGCAGCAGTAAAAGCAGCCACGATAGCCGTATCCCATGACCTGGGGCCGTTGGGAATAGCCGAATCCGCGAACCAGCTATCGTCATGTTCATTCATCAAACGTATCAGCAGCGGCTTGCTGCGGCTGGCATACCCGTTCGTCAAGGAAAGAATGGTGGTTCCTTTACCCAGGTAATCGTGAATGATTGTCTCGTCATCACCAAACAACGCTCCGAAGACGATTCCCTCCAACTTGTTGAGGAATGCAGCGTAGATGGATGCTGGTACACTATCAGGCGCCAGCATATAGTTCCAGGTGCGCAAAACGTCTAAAGCCGCTTTTTCCATTCGGGTAGTGCCCTGAACACGGAGCATATGCGGAACGATCTCAACTGCAGGGAGAGCGTATTGATCTCCTTGAATCTCCACCATGTCCGCCGGAGCCAGCTTGCCCTTGCTGGTGAGCAGATCGCGAATACGCTGTGCGCGGTAGCCGTTCAGCCACTCGTTGGTAATATAGTAAGGATAGGAATCGTCCACCACGCGGTTATTTGCGGTGACGATGAAATGCTGCTCCGGGTTATATGTTTGCGGCAGCTCCTCAAAGGGAATAAAGCCGATCCATTCATAAGCCCCGGTCCAGCCCGGTGAGGGCAGCAGGTGTTGTCCCTTCGCGCGGATGGGAATAGCCCCGGCCATGACATAGCCGATATTACCCTCTTTATCGCCATAAATCAAATTTTGCGGCGGCACGTCCCAGTCTCGAAGCGCCTCTTTGAACTCTTCCCAGTTCGTGGCGCGATTTAACTTTTCGATGGCGGAAACGATATTGCACTGCTCCAGCCCTGTCCAGCGCAGCGCCAGCGGCAGTTCAGCCTGCTCAGTCTGTGATCCGCTCTGGCCCGCCTGTCCATACACATCTATGCTCGTGAGGCTCGTTATAATAGGGCCATGTCGCGTAATTCGTACTTCTTCGATCAGCGGTGTCTCGCTTCCCCGCACGACAATCTCCTCACGAATGATCTGCGCTGCTTCCCACTTACCCTGGTATTCATATTGATAGGGGTTCTGTGGGTCAAATTTCTCGATATACAGGTCTTCAACATCGGAGACCGCGTTCGTGATACCCCAGGCGATATGCTGGTTGTGCCCAATTACCACTCCGGCTGCCCCGGGGAAACTTGCCCCAATCACATCGATATCCCCTGCCACCAGGTGGCACTCGTACCAGATAGATGGGACGACCTGTCCCAGGTGCGGGTCATTGCAGAGGATGGGCGAACCGGTCGTGCTCATCGTGCCATCGACCACCCAGTTGTTGCTAGCGCCCAGCATGCCAAATCCACTCAACTGCTTCAGTTGTTCATATTGTTCCAGCATGCCAAGATTGATGCCCTTGTATTCTATGCCGGGAGGAACAATCAGTGGATGGTTGGCATCATAGCCCGCCTCCAGCCTGGCAGCCCGTTCCGCTCCCAGCCGAGCGACAATACGGGCGCGGATAATCTCTGTCTCCCAGTTCCCTCCCAGGTTCCAGCCCATCATCTTGGCCCATTGGATGCTGTCCGCGATCTGCCAGGGGGCAGGTTTGAACCGCAGTAGTGTAAATTCGAGGGGGAGATGATTTTTATTGCGTTCGATATACGCATTCACACCGCGCGCGTATGCGTCCAGGATGCGCCTGTTATGCTCAGATAGTCGCGCCTCCTCGGCTATAGCCGCCCGGCGCATTCCGAGACGTCGGCAGAAGCGATCAGCTTCAACGGCAACCTCACCAAAAATCTCCGCCAGGCGGCCTGCACCTGTGCGGCGATTAAGTTCCATCTGCCAGAGTCGATCCTGGGCATGGACATAGCCCTGTGCGAAAAACAGGTCATCTTCATTCTCGGCATAAATATGTGGCACACCAAAGCGGTCGAAAATAATTTCAACCGCTTCGTGCAGCCCTTCTAAAACGAGATCACCCTTCTTCTTAGGCAGTGGACGCCGCACAAAGAAGTAGTATGCTCCACCAGCCAGTCCGGCTACGCCCGCCGCCATTGCTAACGTTTTTTGCCACCAGGATGCCATCCATGTCCTCCTCTGATCGTGGGGAAGTGTTGTCCCAACAGAAATATAGACAGAGTTGCCGCATGCTTGCTCAATCTTTACAATTGGTAGTATAGCAGAAAAGCAGAACACGAGCCAACCGACTTCAGCGGTTGGCTCGTGTTCTGCTCAATGCTCCAGCCTCAACTAAACAAGCTCCGTCCCCTTCGGCGTATCCCTTACCTCAAACCCCTGTGCTTTCAACAGATCGCGTATCTCGTCAGATCGCTTCCAGTCGCGTGCCGCACGTGCTGCGTCACGCTGTCTCACAAGCTCCAACACCTCGTCACTTACCGCGCGTGGGGCTTGCGCCTCGACGCGATCGAGTCGCAATCCCAGCACCCTGTCAAAATCAAGGATCAAGCGGCGCCGTTCCGCCCCGGCAATTGTGTTGTCGCGCGCAATCTCGCGCGTAATACTCAGCGCCGTCGGCAGGTCCAGGTCATCGTTGATCGCCGTATGGAACGCACCTCGCACCAGTAGCGCCTTCTCTGACCAGGCATCTGTATTCAACCCATCGGATAGCCCTGGAACAGGTAGTTCAGCAAGGTCATCCTTCAGGTTGTTCAGCCCATGCTGCGCCGCCGTGATGGACTCGTCGGTAAAGTTCAATTTCGACCGGTAATGGGCCGTCAGCAGCAGGTAGCGATAGGCCATAGGATCAATGCCTCGCTCTTTGAGTGTGCTCACCAGGACGACATTTCCCTTCGACCGCGACATCTTGAGGTTGCTGAAGATCAAGAATTCGTTGTGCACCCAGAACCGTACCGGTTCTTTGTTGTGCACGCCATAGCTCTGAGCAATCTCATCCTCGTGGTGCGGAAACCGTAAATCAATGCCGCCGGTATGTATATCGAACTGCTCGCCCAGGTACCTGGTTGACATGGCCGAGCACTCGATATGCCAGCCGGGGAAGCCAATGCCCCACGGGCTTTCCCAGTTCATCTGGCGTTTCTCATCGCCATGTTTCCACAGCGCGAAATCTTCAGGCGCATCTTTATCCTCGGCAATCTCCATCTGCTGCCGCCCGTGTCCGCCCTCTCGTAGATGTTCAACCGTGTTGCCCGAGAGTTCTCCATACCTGGGGAAACGGCTGACATCGTAGTAAACGTTGCCATTCGCTACATACGCCAATCCCTTCTCGATCAGTGCCTCCGTCATGCTAAGCATCTCCGGGATATGTTCCGTAGCTTTGGGATTAACTTGCGGCGCTAAAATGTTCAGTTCGTCCGAGTCCCTGAGGTATTTCTGCGTATAGTATTCAGCTATTTCATACGCCGAGCGACCCGTGGCGCGCGCCTCATTTTCTAACTTGTCTTCACCGGTCTCC
>CATPCK010000270.1 GCA_955652655.1 uncultured Ktedonobacteraceae bacterium
CGAGCGTCGCCAACGCCAACAGGAGCGGCTCCGTCTGCCACTGCTGCCAACAACCACCATCGGGTCATTCCCGCAGACTGCCGAGGTACGGGCAGCACGCGCTGCGCAAAAGAGCGGCAAGCTCTCACAGGACGATTACCAGGCGTTCTTACGCAGGGAGATCGAACAGGCCATTCACTTCCAGGAAGAGATAGGGCTGGATGTGCTGGTGCATGGCGAGTTTGAGCGGAGCGATATGGTCGAATACTTCGGAGAGCAACTGGAGGGTTTCCTCTTTACCCAACACGGCTGGGTACAGAGCTATGGCTCACGTTGTGTCCGCCCTCCCATTATCTATGGTGATGTTGCACGGCAGCAGCCAATGACAGTTGAGTGGTCGCGCTATGCACAATCGCTCACCGCACTGCCGGTCAAAGGTATGCTCACCGGACCAGTGACGATCTTGCAGTGGTCATTTGTGCGTGACGATCAGCCCAGAGAACAGACCTGCTATCAACTGGCCCTGGCAATGCGCGACGAGGTGCAGGATCTGGAGGCAGCAGGTATCGGCATTATTCAGATCGATGAACCAGCATTACGCGAAGGTCTGCCACTGCGCCATGCAGAGTGGAGCAGCTATCTGACGTGGGCTATCAACTGCTTCCGCCTTGCCAGTTCCGGTGTGCGAGACGAGACGCAAATTCACACGCACATGTGCTACTCCGAGTTCAACGACATCATTGAGGAGATCGGTCGCATGGATGCCGATGTGCTCTCTATAGAAGCCTCGCGTTCACAACTGGAGCTGCTCGACACCTTCGTCACCTATCACTATCCCAACGAGATTGGCCCTGGCATCTATGATATTCACTCCCCGCGTATCCCGAGCGCAGCTGAGTTCGAGGCGATCTTGCGCAACATCCTGCGCGTTCTGCCCCCCGAGCAGGTCTGGGTCAATCCAGACTGCGGCCTTAAAACACGCCGCTGGGAGGAGGTTCGTCCCGCCCTGGCGCATCTTGTGGCCGCGACCAGTATCGTGCGCGCTGCTGTAGGCAAACAACTAGAGAACCAACGTTGAACCTGAAGGAGAGACATGTAGCTAGAAATAGAGGGCTTTAAGAAATCCCCACTTCCTGCAGCAATAGCCCCTCTTCGTAGATGCGGCGAATGACATCCTCGATCTCTGGTTCCTGGAAGGTGACATCGCGCAGGCTGTAACGGGCACCCAGCCAGGCTACAAGCTCATGGGCAAGAATGGCATCCCGGCTGAAACCGAGCCAGACTCGAGGTTCTTCAGCACGCAGCAGGCGCACGCCTATGGGTAAATCAGCTATGATGGGCTGGCCATTGGCATCACGCGGCAGCGTGGCTAACGCTGTAGAATCTAGCACGGCAACGAGCGCGCGTTCACCACCAAAACGCTC
The DNA here is from genome assembly GCA_955652655.1 of uncultured Ktedonobacteraceae bacterium. Classification (GTDB taxonomy): domain Bacteria; phylum Chloroflexota; class Ktedonobacteria; order Ktedonobacterales; family Ktedonobacteraceae; genus UBA11361. The sequence continues at coordinate 1,404 of CATPCK010000270.1, forward strand.
GCGAATATTGCTGACAGCGCCATCGAAGAGTTTACGGCCGTGATCAATGATGAGCATGCGCTGACAGAGCGCCTCGACATCGTCCATGTCGTGTGTGGTCAACAAGACCGTCACTCCTCGAGTGGCGTTGATCATCAAGAGAAACTCTCGAATGCGTGCCTTAGCTACTACATCCAGGCCGATGGTTGGCTCATCCAGGTACAAGAGTTCTGGATCATGGAGCAATGCCGCTACCAGATCACCGCGCATGCGCTGGCCGAGGGAAAGTTGGCGGACGGGCGTATCGATAAACTCATCCAGAGAGAGCAAGGAGCGCAATTCAGCCAGGTTGGCATTATGGCGTTCCTCCGGTATGCGATAGAGGTGCCGCAGCAAGCGCAGCGAATCGATGAGGGGCAAATCCCACCAGAGTTGCGAGCGCTGACCGAAGACAACGCCTATGTGTCTCGCCAGTTCACGTCGTTGCAGCAGCGGATTCAGTCCTGCCACGCTCATTTCTCCGCTGCTGGGCACAAGGATACCGGTCAGCATCTTGATTGTCGTGCTTTTGCCAGCGCCATTTGGTCCGACGAGGCCAATCATTTCTCCGCGCTCAACGGAGAGCGAGAGGTCATGCACAGCCTCAACTTTGCGTACTTCAGGATCAACGACGCTCCGTATGGCCCCAAGTAATCCTGGTCTCCTGCGTGCGACGCGAAATGTTTTGCTCAGGCCATTGGCCTTGATCATTTCCATATTCTATGCACCTTTCTTGCTCTATAGTTTCGAGGGCGACCCCCCGTTGCCTCCTGTGTTGATACAAGAGCACATCTGCTACATGTGATACAAATGAAACAAGTGAAACAAGTGAAACAAAAAGCAACAACTAACTGCCAGTGCTTTGATAGTGACGAACGCCAAATTGCCAGATAACTCTTGATACCATGGCGAAGGCCAGCGCCAGCAATGGTGCGGCAAAGACGATCTCACCCGGCATTCCAAAGGGTAGGGGTTTGCCGAGCAGATAGCAGGCCGGGACAAAAGAGCCAAAAGCCAGTGGTACCACAAAAAGGAAGAAACGCTGCATCAGCCGGTGATAAATGGTGAGGGGATAGCTGAGCATATCGCGCCCACCATAGGACAGCATGTTTATCAGTTCGGTTGTCTCGACGGTCCAAAAGCAGAGGGTGGCTCCAAGGACCAGCACAGACATAAACATCACTGAACCGCTGGCAATACCGATGAGCAGAGCAACGACCTTTGCTGCTGTCCAGTGCAATCCAGGCAGGAGATGCAGAGCTATCACAAATGTCATGCCCCCCTGGGTGATACGCCCAAGCCGGCGCAGGCGGAAATCACTACCGAGCACCTGCATGAACGAGCCAACCGGCCGCAACAAGATACGGTCAAACTCTCCAAGGCGTATAGTGTCTGAAAATGCATCGATCCCAGCGCCAAACATCTCCGCGAAGCCAAAACTGATCGACATGATGGCGTAGAGCATGGCAACTTCACCGACGCTCCAGCCGAGCATTGAAGGGATCTGTCCAAAGTAGATCAGGACCGCGACAAACTCCAGGCTGGTAACGGCGAAGGAAGCGCAGATATCTACAACCACGTTCACCTTGTACTGAGCCTGTGAGCGGAAGAGCATGCCAAGGAAGTGCTTGTATAATTGCAGGTCGTTGACAATGTTCTCAACCATGGAGTACCTCTCCTTTCGCTATCATTGGCATAATTTACCCGCCCTGTACAACGACGCGACGGGCAGCCGCAGCTATGACTATACGAATTACGAGCGTCATGATAATGACCCAGAGCAACTGCCGGCCAAGTTCGAAGAGCAGGGCATTTTCAGGAATTTTGCCCAGCAGTATCTGTGCCGGCACATTGATCAAAGCGTTGAAGGGCAGCCACTGAATGATGGCAAGTGCCCAGCGCGGGAAAAATGGAATTGGTACGTAGCTGCCAGTGAAAAAGAGTGCGATCACTACGAATAACGTGCCTATGGCACGCGCTTCTAGAAACCAGAACGCGACAGCATTGTAAAGAACCCGGTAAGCGATACCAACCGAGGCGCCAAGGGTGAGGCTGAGCAGGAAAGCGAGCCAGTTGTGCCAATCGCCCGGCGCGCCGAAACTAAAGAGCAGCATTCCTGCCACGTAGGTCGGTAGGCCGCGATAGATCAGGTAGTAGATGTTCCGCCCAAATTCGCGGCTGAACCAGTACCAGTAAAAGTCACATGGCTTGCTGAGGTCTGAGATTACCGCCCCTGAGCGAATAGTGAGCATCAGATCATACCAGCCAAAGGTCAACACGATCATGACCATGGCCTGTACTAACCAGGTATAGCGCAGCGTATCGCGCACATTAAAGCCAGCGACCGACGGCCTGGCATGAAAGAGAGCTATGATGACGTAGCTAAAGATGATGCCAAAGAAGATGTTGGTGAGCAGTCCAGCCAGGTTCGCCCAGCGATAGATCAGTTGCCGCCGAAACGCAGTACGAGCCACTTCAACGTAGAAACGTAGCATGCCGTCACCTCCCGTTGGGTGTGCATTGTTTTGCTCAACACAAAAACCCAGCAACCCGCCCAACATGGGGGGTCCTGGTTCATTCATCAATTCCGCAGACACAAAATTATGCGGGATAGCCTGTTTACCCTGTATCATGACGTAGTATCCAGGCGTGTTTACATGCCCCTCTAATTTATAGAAGTGCATCGAAAGTTATACCATATTTTGGAGAATGCTGTCAAAAGTGCGCCGCGCTTCCTCTGACGCATCAGCTTCGTAGAACACTTCCGGAATATGGGTGTATTAAACAGCAGAGCTGCTTTCACTTCATCCTTCGACGGTGAGAAAATTGTCAGCGCTTATCCATCTGTGTTAGAATGATTGTGTTAGGTGGCGGCGAAGGATGAAGTCGAGAGTATCTCATCAGGCGAGGACGCCGGGAGGCAGCGCAGTGTCCACCGAACAAGAAGGAATGGAACCGCCTTTGGGGGAGCACGAGCAAGCAGCTCGCTCCTTTCTGGCTTCCCACGCGCAAATCGTCTGGAGCGCTTCCGCCGATGGAACGATCGCTGCTGCTCCTCTTTGGCGGGCCTATACGGGACAAGGCAAGGAAGAGGCACGTGGCCTGGGCTGGCTGGAGGCGATTCATCCTGAAGATCGGGAGCGTGTGATGTGCACCTGGAAGAATGCTCTCGCCACCCAGAGAGCCGACGAAACAGCGTATCGCCTCCGGCGCTCCGACGGCAGTTATGCTCCCTTCGCCGTGCGTGCAGTCCCTCTTTTCGAGCCTGATGGACGCCTCCGCGAGTGGGAGGGAGTGAGCACCGACATTACCGAACACCAACGACTGGAAGACGAGCTGCACGCCAGTGAGGAGCGCTTTCATCTTACCTTCGAACAGGCCGCTGTGGGTATTGCACATGTCGGGATCGACGGTCGCTGGTTGCTCGTCAATCCCAAGCTCTGTGACATGCTGGGATACGCGCGGGGGGAGTTACTTGCTCAGACGCTGCATGGGGTGCTGATGCCTGACGATCTCTCCACCGCCTTTACCGATGCGCAACGCCTGATTACCGGCGAGCAGCAGACCTACGTCAAGGAACTGCGTTTCCGGCGCAAAGATGGCTCACTGGTCTGGGTCAACCTGACTGTAACCCTCGTGCGCAACCAGGCGCAATGGCCCCTCTACTTCCTCGCAATCACCGAGGATATCACCGCCCGTCAGCAAGCAGAGCTGCAACGACATCTGAACCAACTCAAAGATCAATTCATCCTGCACATGAACCACGAACTACGGACCCCGCTGACGTCCCTGCTGGGTTACCTCCAATTGATGCAGGCGCAGCAGGGACGCCTGGACGCAGCCGCGCAGGCCCGGTATCTCGAAACAGCGATAAGAAGCGGTGAAGAACTCATCCAACTCGTCAATAGTGTGCTCGATGCGCTCACGATCACGGAAGAGATGACTCCGCCCCAACGCGAGGAGATTCCCGTCGCTTCTCTGGTGCGCGATGTGCTCGAGCACCTCGATCCCGGCGAGGAACAAGTGGTTCGTCTCCACCTGGACATTCCTGACGGGTTAACTGTCTGGGCAAACGAGCAGCTCCTGCGTCAGGTCCTGCGCAATCTCCTCTCCAATGCGTTCAAGTATTGCCCAAAATCCGCTCCTGTGGTCGTCAGCGCGACCGTGATCGATCAGGACGAACGGGAAGCCCACACTTCCCTGTCTGTCTGCATCAGTGTGCAAGATGCAGGGCCGGGCATCCCTCCCGAGGAATTGCCCCTGCTCTTTCAACAGTTCACGCGTCTCAAGCGGGACCTTTCCGGCCCAGTAGGAGGCAGCGGACTGGGACTCTATATCAGCAAGCGGTTTGTGGAAGCGATGGAGGGCCAGATCTGGGTGGAGAGTCCAGGGATAAACGGACAGGGCAGTCGTTTTTGTGTCCTGCTTCCCAGCCACTGGCATGCACCGGGAACGACTGGAGCATAGCGGTTGATGAGCACCAGAGTGAAGAGCTATCCTCAAAATTGAACGCTTCTACGGGCGCGTCTTCCTCTTATTTCGGCTGCAACGTCCACCTCTCAGCAGTTGGTCATCTATCGTCTCGTAGATTGCCTGAACCTATACCGCGACCCTCATTGTAGCTCTCGCTGCCGAGCCTGCAGGTCGTCCAAGTGGGTTTTGGCTCATACTTGGAGGGTTTTAAGTTATGAAATGCCCTCAATTAGAAAGGCCATAGAAACAAGGGACAGATATATGAAGCCGAGAATTACAGTTATTACATTAGGCGTCAGCGATTTAGAAAAATCACTACTCTTTTACCGCGACGGGCTTGGTACGGTCACTTGTGGGAAGTGGTCTGGGACCCAAGATTTGAAACTGAAATTATTGACTAATTTTTTGTTTTTTATACTTGTGTTCTTCATCGGGATGGCATCCCGAAAGTAGTACAAGAACTACACAAATTAGCATGACAATGGATGTTGACATGCATTGTTGCCGTAGGAATAAAGGGGGTCGAGACGATACGATGCGGGATAGCCTCCGTATCCCCCTTCACTCCGGTGAAGGGGGATACGGAGGACTGATTAACCGAGCGCCTCTTTGCCCGCCTCGACCGGTAGAGTCTCTTCCTCTTCGTAGTCTGCAGGCAAAGTCAGGTCTTTACCACGCCTCATACCAGTGACGTTGAAGATAGGCGTGAGGATGATTGCCAG
>CATPCK010000271.1 GCA_955652655.1 uncultured Ktedonobacteraceae bacterium
GGCATAGGCTCGACGCCTACCTTCGCAATCGGGCAACGCGCGCTACTGGTGCAGACGGGGCAGGGAAATATACTCTGGGATTGTATCAGTCTGCTGGACAAGGAGACAGTCGAGGCGGTGGAGCGACTGGGTGGCCTAAAAGCGATTGCCATCTCTCATCCTCATTATTACAGTTCAATGGTGGATTGGGCTGAGCAGTTCAATGTGCCTGTTTACCTGCACGAAGCGGATAGGCAGTGGGTGATGAGACCGAGCGAACGGATCACGTTCTGGTCAGGTGAGACGCTCTCCTTGCAGGATGATGTGACCTTGATACGGCTGGGAGGGCATTTCGCTGGTGGGACTATCTTGCACTGGGCGAGTGGTGCAGAGTCTCAGGGGCTTTTACTTTCGGGAGATATTATCCAGGTCGTGGCTGACCGTCGCTGGGTCAGCTTTATGTACAGCTATCCGAACCTGATACCCTTGCCGGCGGCGGAGGTGGCGAGAATGCGCGACGTTGTGGCGCGTTACAATTTCGAGAGGCTGTATGGCGCATGGTTTGCTACTATTGTTGCCAGGGATGCTAAAAATGCGGTGTTGAGGTCGGCGGACAGGTATATACATGCGCTGCAAGGTGTATTGAAGTAGGATGATGTGCTTGTTTTTCTGATTCCTCAGCGCGATGGCTGTTGTGGGATTGGCTGCTCGCGGCTGCCAATCCCACAACAGCACAAAAGATTGTGTACCGCGAGGGCGGCGAAAACATGTGTATTTGGCGTTAAGTTTGAAAGAGTTAAAGCGGAACGGTAAGTGGCTTGTTTCGCTTTGGGACAGTGATTTTGCTCATTGTTCAATTTTTTACGAATATGTTATAATGCGCCCAACATAAGAAAAAAAGAACAAAAGGGATTGAAAATTTTCTTGGACTCCAAAGGGGATTAGGAACTATTTCATTCTATATGACGGCGGAGTTCAGGCAGTATCAAGAGCGGTGTTATATATGTCGAGCAATTATTCGTCTGATCCTAACAATGCAGCGTCAATAAGTAATCCCTCGACGCCCCAATCTGATAAAGCGCTACCTCCAGTAGCTCCGCAGCCTCTTTCAGTATCAAGCTCTTCTTCGGCGGAGCCAAACAGCCCTGGTTCGGGTGGCGGAGTGAGTAGCGGGAATCTGCGCCGCCTTGCAACGGGCACCATGCTCTCAGGGGGAAGGTACAGGATCGAGAAACCGGTGGCCTCTGGCGGTATGGGAGCAGTGTATCGCGCGATAGATACGCGTTTCAACCGTCCCTGCGCGGTGAAGGAGATGCTGGACGAATTTCAAAGCGATACCGAGCGGACCCAGGCCGTCGAGTGGTTTGGACGCGAGGCCACCATGTTGCTTGACCTCAATCACCCTTGTATACCGCGCGTGCGCGACTTCTTTGTCGAGAGTGGGAAGCATTACCTGGTAATGGATTTTATCGAAGGTCGGACCCTGGGCGATATCCTGGAGAAGGAAGGGAATGTGATGGGAGTCAATGGAGCGCGAGGGGTGACCGAGGCGCGGGCGCGCAGCTGGGGGCAGCAAATCTGTAGCGTCCTATGGTACCTGCATCGTCAGGCGCCGCCGATTATCTTCCGCGATCTCAAACCCTCCAATATCATGGTCACCGAGCGAGACGAGGTGAAGCTGATCGATTTTGGGATTGCTCGTACATTCCAGGCGCAGCGGCAATCCACGATTATCATGACGATCGGCTACGCCCCGCCGGAGCAGTTACATGGGATGCCAGAGCCGCGTAGTGATATTTACGCGTTAGGAGCTACGCTGCATCGCATCCTGACCCATCACGACGCGGCCAACAATAAACCCAGCATTTTCTCCTTTCCGCCGGTTCGTACCTTGCGACCGGATATTTCGATGGCTCTGGAACAGGTGATCATGAAGGCGTTGGCACCTGCCATCGAGCAGCGCTGGATCAATGCCAACGAGATGGAAAAAGCCATTATCAACCTGCCGCCGATTAACGTTGTCCCGCCAACAGGAGCGATCCCACAGCAGGGTCAGTCGCGCCTGGTCAACCCGCAGACGCCCAATAATAGTATTACACCGAGTAATCCATCACGACATTCGACGACTGGTCCCGGTGGGGGGTATATCATTTCAGCACTGGGCTTTATCAATACGAACCGGATCGAAGAAGCATATGGAGCCGTTCAGCAGGCGTATGTGCTTGAACCGAATAACTCGCTGGTACACAGGACATTTGGACAGGTCTTTGCCCGGCGCAAACCTCCTGAAATCGAGCGAGCGATGCAAGCATACAATCGCTCCCTGCAACTTAATCCAAACGACGCGGAGACGCATAAACTCATAGGAGATGTTTCGCTTTTTCTGAGGCGGCTGCCACTGCAGGCTATCCCCGCCTATACGCAGTCGCTGCGCTTGAATCCCAACGATGTTGAATCTCACCAGCGTTTAGCCCAGTGTTACGAGGATACGAACCAACTTGAGCCTGCATTACGTGAATATCAAGAGGCGGCGCGTTTTGCGCCAAAACAGCCCCTGCTGCACCAAAAGGTAGGGCAGCTGGCCTGGCGCTTGAATCAGTTTCCGATAGCGGAACGGGCCTTTGTGACGGTGTTGACGCTCAACCCGGCGGATCACCAGACGCGTTTCCTGTTAAGCCAGGTCTACGAAAAGGAAGGGAAATTGATCGATGCCGAACGCGAGTGTGCCTATGTCGTACCGATGATTCCGGCGGCACAGCAGGTGCTATTACGTATACGGAGCCGATTAGGAAGATGAGAAGAAACCATCTTAGCTATGGTGACTCGGCTAAACACCGTAACCCAGCACGGGAGAACAAACTAATGAGTACGTATCGCTTGAAATTTACGTCGCTGAGGGGCTCTGGATTCTTCGTACTGTCTCTTGTCGTTGGGGTGCTTATCGCCCAACGGTTGATGTGGCCTGCTATCACTTTCGCAGGGGCGGTAAATAGTGGCGATAGTGGCTATCAATTTGGCAAGGCGCAGGAGTTGGACAGAGCGAGTGTTTCCGTGGTGCGCGTGGTCGCCGGGTATAGCGCGGTGCCAGCAACAGCAGGGTGTGCCCACTCTGTCACAGGTCTCGGTGTGCTGGTAGGAAGCTGGGCAACGACTGCTGCGAGCACGAATTTCAGCAACTGGGTGCTTACTGACGGGTCGCTCGTCGATCCGAGTGGCATCTCGTGTGGAGCAGGGAAACCGACGGAACAGCTCAGCAGTATCCAGATCTATGTGAACAATGCGTATACCTCGAGTACGGTAGGGCTGGTTTTGAAATCCTTGCAATGCCATGCAGAAGTCTGTTCCGATGGAGCAGCGACGGGAGCGCTTGCCTGCCAGATTACCAAACCCTGTGATAAAGGCGTCGTGTTAGTGCCATTCCATACGCCAATACCCGAGCCATTTATCGACATGGCGCAAGTGGACCAGACGACTCCTGAGCCGCAGGGTATCGAGTTAACAGGCCCTGCCTCTCCCCCTATAAGTATAGACCAGGTTGCGCATGTGCTCTTGCCTGCGCAGGTTGCGACGAGCGATCCAAAGAACGAACCCGGAATGCCCGTTATTAACGGCGATGGGCAGCTGCTGGATATGAATACGAAGGCCCTTGACACGGGTCAGTCGATCCGGACATTTGTCAGCGCGCTGATCGCCCCTGCGCCGCTGCAACCTGTGAATACGAATGCGCTGCGCGATAACTGGAATCGGGGAATCAATGATTATTACACCAACGATTTTGAGCACGCCCAGGCCGACTTTATCAGGGCGAGCGTGGGCAATGCGCAATTCCAGGCGCCAGCAGCATTTTTGAATCTGCCACAAATCAGGGCCCTTGTCACCCCTACACCATCTGTCAGGTCGGGCGGTACAACTGGAGCTGGAGGCACCTCTAATTCTGTGGGGAGCCATATAGGGCCATTTGCTATATCTGGTGAAGTGTTAGCGTGGTTCCCCTGGATCATTGGTGGCGCAATTCTGCTGATTGTGATTTTAGTGTTGATTATTGCGTTGGTGATACGGGGGCAGGTGCGGCACAATCGAGAAATGGCGGCTTTTGAAAAGGAACGGGCCGCGGCGGAAGAGAAAGCTGCTATGGAGATACAACGCCAGCAATCACAGCCGCAGGTTGCAGTTAACGCGAATGGACCAGTCAATGTAGCGAACCTTCACACTCAACCAAGAACTGAACTTCGCTGCCCAAATTGTGGAGAACCGGTGAGTGCCAGCGATAATTTCTGTGCACAATGCCGTTCCCCACTGAAACTCTCAGATTCTGGATTGAATGTGCGCCTGGCAAAACCACAAGAAGCTGCGCAGGTACCTGCTGGAACGGTGCCTCAACCGAGAGAGTTGGTGCCGTCGAGCTCAATTTACGACCAACCGACGAGAGAGATGTCACCGGGTGAGGTCAAGAATGGACAGCAAGACCTGGAGAAGACACGGCCCTATTCAGCAGAGGAGATGGTGGCAAATATGCCTACTATAGAGCGCTATGTGGGACCTAACCTGAGCCTGGTGGTGGGGACACGCTCTAACCCTGGCATTAAACGGCAGTATAAACCTAATGAAGATAGCCTCTTCGCGGCACAGGGGGAGCGGGTGCATAATTCGCAGACGCAGCAGTTCGGCCTGTTTGTAGTAGCGGACGGGATGGGGGGTCATGCCAATGGGCAGGATGCCAGTCGGCTGGCAATCCAGACTATCAGTGAAGAGGTGCTGCCGAAGATTTCAGGGAATGATCCATTGAATGACGAGATGCTCGTGCAAATCCTGGTGGACGGGGTACAGCATGCCAACCAGGCGGTGAATCAACGCAACTTAGAGCAGCGAGCCGATATGGGCACGACGATCACCGTTGCCTTGATTATGGGTGCAATCGCGTATATCGCCAATGTGGGTGACAGCCGTACCTATCTCTACCGCAAGCCTGCCGGCCTGAAAAAAATCACCAATGATCACTCGGTGGTCGCGAGCCTGGTCGAGGCAGGAATTATTCAGCCCGACGATATCTACACCCACCCCAAGCGCAACCAGATCTACCGCAGCCTGGGCGAGAAGCCCATGGTGGACGTAGATTGGTTCAAGGTCATACTGCAACCGGAGGATAAACTGCTGCTATGTACCGATGGTCTGTGGGACATGGTGCGCGACCCGACGATCGAGCAGATCCTGAGCACGGTGCCTGATCCGTCACAAACGGGGAATGCATTGATCAAAGCGGCGCTGGAGGGTGGCGGTGAGGATAATGTGAGCGTGATCGTTGTGCAGATCGCCGAGGCGTCACAGCGCACGGGTATGACGGGCGTGCAGTTGTTGGCGAGACCAGAGGCACCGCAGTGGCCGCCGATGTGAAGTTAAATGAGTTAGTGAAGCAAGAGTGCACGCCTTGCCGTACACTCTTGCTTCACTAACTCATGTCACAAATACTCTATTTCTTTGTCGCCTCTTCTTCCCTGTGCTATAATCAAAACAGAATTCTCTTGCCTTTATGACGATAACGTAAGCTACGATTTGGAGGAAAGGCGCGTGTCGACACCGATCAATAGTGCTTATTTATATGCCGCGATATTATTTGCCGCTGGCTTTGGCTTTGTCATCCTGACGACGACTGTGGCGAACATCCTCGCACCCCATAGCAGGACCAAAGAGAAGCTACAGATCTATGAATCGGGCGAAACCCCTATTGGCAGTGCCTGGGTGCAGTATCCACTTGGGTTCTATATTTTTGCTCTGCTCTTTGTGGCTTTTGATGTAGATATCGTCTTCATCATCTCCTGGGCAATTATTTTCAAGCAGTTGAGCTTCTTTGGATTTTTTGAGATTACCTTTTTCATCGTTGTTCTCGCGCTTGGCCTTGCGTACGCCTGGCGCAAGGGAGTTACTCGATGGATATAGTACCACGTTCTAAAAGTATCAACATCCCGTCTGATACGCGGGGATATCGTGACCAGAATGCCGCGCTGGCCCGCGACCTGGCGCCTATCGCGCAGATAACGGGGTCGGCGGTTGCACCGCAAACGATCAGGGGCGATTTTCTTGGCCTGGAGATCGAGCGGACACATCTTGTGGCTGTTTGCCGCTTCTTGCGCGACCAGTTAGGATTTGACCTGTTAAGCTGTATATCCGGCGTTGATATGCTTGATCATCTTGAAACGGTGTACCATGTGCGTTCTACGACACGAGGCCAGCTTTTGCAACTGAAGGTCCGGCTGGATCACGAGAAGCCGGAGGTGGATAGCGTTGTTTCTGTCTGGCAGACCGCGAACTGGCTGGAGCGCGAGACCTATGATCTCTTTGGCATCAAGTTTACTGGCCATCCAGACCTGAGGCGGATGTTGCTGGACGATGATTTTGAGGGATACCCGCTACTCAAGAGTTTCCACCAGGTGCCCGTGACGGTGAAGGATCGCGCTACGACGCAGGTCGACCCCAATATGGCGGTCGCGGGCAAATTCCAGCAGAAAGGCGTTGAGCATGTGGTGCAGAAGAAGCTTGGTCAGGGTATGGAGGAGCGCTTGCATCCTGGAACGCCGACCTTTGGGCACTCCTTTGAGGGACATAATGAGGATTTGAACTCGGAGAGCACCAGCTCATCAGCCGGAAAGACAATTCCAAGCACAGATCTGGATGCAAAAGAAGATAAAAAGGTGAGTCAAGGCAATGCCCAAAACCAGGAAAAGTAAGAAGGGATCGGTGAGTAAGAGCACGCAGGGTGCTCCTAGGGCGACTAATAGTAATAGCAATGCAGGATTGGCGACCAGGAGAACGAGCTCTCCCAATCGTCCGTTGCCGTCACCGAAGGCACGAGGGCCGCAGAGCTTGATCTGGCCGGTGATGGTGACGCTGGGTTGCTGGGGTATGGCCTTCTCCTTTTTCGTTTTTTCAAGTGATGCCAATCACGTTTTGTTTGCCGGAATGGCGGCTTTGATGGCGTTGCTCTGGACGTTTAGCGTGGGAGTACGCATCCGCAAGCTATTGATACTGAGACAAAGGTGATTTTATACTTTATGAAGAGGTAGCCCATGGCAATAAATCAAAATCAAGATGCCAATCTGATGCAGGGAGAAGGGTCTGAGGGTATCCAATCGCAGGAAATGCTGCTGAATATGGGGCCACAACACCCCAGTACGCACGGCGTTTTGCGGTTGGTGCTCAAGCTCGAAGGTGAGACCGTGGTTGATTGCACCCCGGTCATCGGGTACCTGCACCGGGGAATAGAGAAAATTCTGGAGAATCGTCCGGTCATGGGGGGTATCCGCTACATGGATAACGCGGATTACCTGTCTCCTTTGCTCAACGAGATTGCCTACGCCGGTGCTGTGGAACAGTTGATGGGCATCGAGGCGCCAAGGCGGGCACAGTATATTCGCCTGTTGACGGGGGAGATGCAGCGTATCGCGAGTCACCTGGTGGCGGTCGGCACTTACCTGGTAGACCTGGGAGCGTTTACCCCTATTCTGTGGACGTTCCGTGATCGCGAGGGTATCATGGCGCTTTTTGAGGCCCTGACCGGGAGCCGCTTCAATGTGAATTACTTGCGTGTCGGCGGTGTCCTGCACGATTTTCCCAAAGACTGGCTTAAAGAGTGTGAAGCGTATCTTGATCAGCTCGATAAGAACATGGTTGAACTGGAAGAGTTGATTACGGGTAATGAGATTTTTGAGGCGCGAACACAGGGTGTCGGCTATGTAGACCCGCAACAGGCGATTGCCTATGGATTGACGGGACCGATGCTGCGTGCCAGTGGCGTCAACCTGGATCTGCGTGTTCACCGTCCCTACATGGCCTACCGCGAGGTACCGGTGAAGGTACAGGTGCGCCAGGAAGGTGACTGTTACGCGCGTTACAAAGTACGTATCCAGGAGATCTACGAGAGTATTCGCCTCTGCCGGGTAGCGATCGACAAAATGCCAGGCGGACCAATCGGCACGCGTACACCGATTGCCCTACGCCCTCCGCGCGGCGAGACTTATTTCGCCATCGAGGGTAGCAAGGGCGAACTGGGAGTCTACTTTATTAGCGACGGCAGCGAATATCCCTGGCGTGCCAAGTTGCGTGGCCCGTCCTTTGTCAACTTGCAGATACTGCCCGAGTTGTTGCGCGGCCATAAAATGAGCGATGTGGTGGCCATTATAGGCAGCCTGGATATTGTGCTGGGAGAAGTGGACCGTTAACTGGTTGATGATTGACTGGAGTTATCTTATGCATTTCTCAGTAGTACTTGGTGACGATATCTGGAGCGAACTGGGAGGAATTATCTTCTCCTGGGGCTTCCTGCAATTCATTGTTGCATTTCTCTCCTTCTTTGGTTTTATCTTGACGACCGCAGTGATCCTGGTCCTGGCCGAGCGCAAGGTAATGGCCTGGATGCAGGATCGCCTTGGTCCGATACACACGGGCCCCTGGGGACTCTTACAGACGGTCGCTGATGTCGGCAAACTGCTCTTGAAGGAGGATATCCACGCATCGCTGACTGACAAGGCGCTGTTTATCTTTGCCCCGTCGGTCTTCCTGGCGCCGATCATCGCGGCCTTCGCGGTAATTCCTTTCTCACCCTATATTGGTCTACCGGGCGTCGTGATTGCCACTGGTATTGTGTACTACGTCGCCATGAGTTCAATCGACGTGATCGGGGTCATTATGGCGGGTTGGGGTTCGAACAACAAGTACTCCCTGATGGGTGGGATGCGTTCGGCGGCGCAGATGATCTCCTATGAACTGCCGCTGGTGCTGGCTCTTGTCGGTGTAGTGATGTTGACAAGCGCGCTGGCCGGTACCCGAGGTTATCCTGGTAATGCGGGTATCGGGACGATCGCCATCAGAGAGATCCAGGACTTCCAGAATGTATGGCACCCGACAGGGATCGGAATCTTAGATTTTCTCTTCCAGGGTTTTACTCCATGGGCATGGTTCATCCTGATTCAACCGTTGATGCTTGTCATCTACTACGTTTGTGGACTGGCTGAGACGAACCGCGCGCCTTTTGATCTTCCTGAGGCGGAATCAGAGCTGGTGGCCGGTTATCTCACAGAGTACAGCGGTATGCGGTGGGGGCTCTTCTTCCTCGGTGAATATGGCAATATGACGATTGTTTCAGCGATCTCGACGTACCTCTTCCTGGGCGGATGGAGCGGACCTGGCGTAGGATATCTACTTGGCCTGGGCGCTCCAGGGTGGGGATTGCTTGGTAACCTGTTGGCAGTCGCTTACTTTGTTATCAAGGTGTTCCTGCTCTGCTTTGTCTTCATCTGGGTGCGCAGTACACTGCCGCGCCTACGGGCTGATCAGTTGATGCAGTTCGCGTGGTTGATCCTTATCCC
>CATPCK010000272.1 GCA_955652655.1 uncultured Ktedonobacteraceae bacterium
CTACCCGGCAGACCTTTTCTAGCATGCGGCTACCGTCCATCGCACTCCTTCGTTCCTGAGAACTCCTCTACGCATCATGTCTTCTGCTCTTAAGGGTATCGCCGGAGTGTTACCAAAAGCGTTAAATGAACCATCTGTATCTGACCTTTCAGCTTCTGCCGAGCAGCGTTCCTCCTTGCTCAACTGCCTGATTGCTGGCTCGTCTCGACGAACCAGAGCCATTTGTCGATGCCTCGTGCGACCTCTGTGAAGATGTCAGCCGTATCGGCGTCCTTCAGTTCAGTCGCCTGCTCACTGGCGTAGCGTGCATGTCTCCCAAATGCGGCCAGCGTCGTCGAAAGGGTTGTGTTGCAAGAACTATTATGAAAGTTGCGCAAAGATCAAGGAATGGAAAATGATCATCGACGCAGAACTGGAGGAACGGCGGCAGCGCGTGCATTGAGTCTCTGCCAGGAGCACCAGGGAGAGTGAGCAGTGTGAGTACTATATGGGCATTGGAGTACCTGGCAATGTAAGAGATGACTATCTATGAACCGGACAACATTCATGAAGCACTATGCTTGTGCCCGTTCCAATACGCGCCGTATCGCAGGTTCGGCGAGGAAATTCGTGCGCAGCGCCTCATCCCCCATCTTCTCTGCGAGCTCCTGCACAATCGCCACCGCCCGGGCAAACGCCTGGTACTCCTGCTCCCTCTCCCCACAGGACATGTACACGTCCCCGAGTGCCACCTGGATCTGCCACAGCTCGCCTGGCAGTCCGATCTCATTGGCAAGGTTCGCCGCCTCTTGTAAATACGCAATAGCCTCCCTCGTCTCTCCATCCCACTGTGCCAGGGTCGCCTGCGCCCGCAGATAGGGGAGGCGCTGCCGTCGATTGGTCCTGATGCTTGCACCGAAGCGCTGCACATCCTCCCTGGCCCGCTCCTCGTCGCCACCCCGCAGCAGTGCCTCCGTCTCATGGTAGCGGATGAAGTCGATGAAGAGCAGCGACGTTTCGATGTCGTTTCGTACTGCTACCGTCTCCAACGCGTAGGCGTGCGCGCTCTTCCAGTCGCCAGCGAGGGCGCGGTTCGCGCATAGCCTGGAAGTTGCAAGCACTCGATACGACCGGACCGCTATGGTCTCGCTGAGAGCCAGTGACTCTATGAGCGCCGCGCGTGCCTCCTCCAGCCGCAACATCGCCTGATGTACCGCCCCTAAGACCGTGAGCATGAAGAAGAGCAGGGTCGGGTTGGGCAGCGTACGCGCCATCTCCACCCCTTTCTGCGTGACTCGCAGCGCCTCCTCATACTCCCCCACCTCCAGCAAGGCGTGATTCAGGTTCAGAACGCTGGACACCTGTGCCCACACATTGTTGATCTCCAGGCTGATGTCGAGCGCGACCCGCCCAGCGTTCACGCCTGCCTGTGGCCCACCGCGATTGACGTGGCCGAGAGCCAGGAGACACAGGCAGAGCACTTCCATCGCCCGCTTCGTCAACTGCCCTGATGATGGGGATCCAGCGTAAATCACCTGGGCTGACAATCCCGTGGCATCAATTGCTTGATCCTCGATGGCAGCGTACAGGGTTCGGGCCTCCTCGGCATACGCCACGACCTCCTCCCAGCGGCCGCCCAAGGCACAGCTCAGGCCAAGTGTGTACAGGCTGCGTGCGGTCAGGTCATTCAGACCGGTCATACGTGCCCGTTCCAGGGCACGCTCGGCATGGAGCAGGGCTCGCTTCGACTTCCAGGCATGGATCGCCATTTGGGCCAGGTTCCACTCCGTCTCTGCCAGCGTTACCAGGTCACCGCTCGCTTCGGCAACCCGCCGTGCCGTCTCCAGCAGCGTCTGTGCGGTTGCCAGATCGAAGGACTGCTGCGCGGCCAGGATCGCCAGGCGGTTGAGGATGGTGCTCTCCATCACCAGTTCGCCTGCCTCCTGCGCGTACGCCAGCAGTAACGTATAGGCTCCCCGAGCTTTCTCCCACTCAGTGTTCAGTTCATACGCTCGCCCCAGGTGGATGTAGAGATGCTCGATCTCCGGAGCAGGAAGCAGGCTCAAGAGGCCCAGCCCGTGCCATCGCTCGGCCAGCAGATGCCGTGCCTGCTCGAAGAAGGTGAGGGCATCATGCACAGCTACCATCCGCATCGCCTCATCACCGGCTGCGAGACTCCAGCGGAAGGCTGGTTCCGCAAGCCCCGCAGCCAGGGCATGGTAGGCCAGTATCGCCGCAGGTGCAGCAGCCACTTGCAACGCTTGCAACGCTCGGCGGTGATAGATGGACCGCCTCGCCTCACCCGCCTCAGCGTAGACCACTGCACGGATCTTCGCGTGTGCGAACACGTAGCGCCCCGCCGTCATGCGCCCTCTCTCTCGCTCCGACTCCTGCATGAGGTGGCTGTGCAGTATCTCGTCCAGGGCAGGGAGCCCGTCATGTTCTGCGAGTTCGGCCACCTGGCACAGCTGCTCAAAGGTGATTCTTCTTCCGAGGACAGCTCCTGCCGCCAGGAGCGCAAAGGCGTTCGGCGTGAGTCGATCGAGCCTGGCGCAGATGACTTCGCGCACACTGGGGGGGAAGAACCCACGTACCACCGCCTCATGCTCCATGGCTGCCGTAACGTCAATGGTCCATCCTCCATCGTCGTTCGGGCGGGGGACAAGCACGCCACGTTCGAGCAAGACATTGAGTGTTTCCATGAGATAGAACGGTTGCCCCTCCGTTTCCGCAAACAACCACTGACCAAAGCGTTCCAGGTCCGCCGCTCGCCTCCCGTCTTGGCCTCCTAAGGCTCGGAGCAGGCACACGATGTCTTCAGTGGTGAGCGGACCAAGCGGCAAGCAGGTCAGCGGTAGGGTATGTTCCATCCCAGCCCGCCACTCGGTGAGCCCCGGCAACACCCCTCTCGCTCCCATGTGCAGCGTCAGGAGCAGGAGCGCAGGCGTTGCGTTCTCCGCCAAGCTTCGAACAAGGTAATGGAGCACGTCGAGCGAGGCGGCATCCGCCCACTGCACATCATCCATGAACAAGACGAGTGGAGCCCGTGCCGCCAGGGCCTGTCCCAGGCGTGCCACCGCTTCGAACAATCGATTGCGCGCAAGGGACCTGTCCCCGAGCGGGGCAGGTAAGTCAGGATAGCGGTCGCGCAGCTCGGGGAGCAGGCGCGAGAGTTCTGCCAGCCAGATGTCAGAAAGCAGGTCGTCCGGGGCATTCTCCCGCTCGATGCGCGGGCGCAAGGCCTCGATCACGGGCTGATAGGGCAGGTGACCGCCGGTTTCAAAGGCGTGTCCCTGCAACACGTCTGCCCCCTCCATCTCTACCCAGGCAAGAAACTCGGTCGCCAGCCGCGTCTTCCCAATGCCAGCCTCCCCTTCCAGGAGCACGACCTGCGTCTGACCCCGTTGCGCGCTATGATAGACCTTGATTAAGGTACTCAACTCCGTGGTCCGCCCCAGCAGCGGGCCGTCGAGAAGCGTTGCCGGGGAAAGCGCTCCCGGGGGTGTGCGTGCCTCCTTGCGACGCGGAGGGGCAACGGCCCGCATCCGGCTGGCCAGCGCCACGGTTTCTGGGGTCGGCTCCGTCTGCATGCCAGTGGCCAGCATGACTCGGCAAGTGTCGTAGGCGTGCAAGGCAGCGGCCCGGTCGCCGGCCGCGAAGTGCAAGCGCATCAGTCGCCGGTAGGCGTCCTCATGCAGTGGAGCGAGGACGAGCCAGCGGCTGACCGTTTCAAGGGCAGGCGCAAGCGCTCCTGCTTCGAATTGCAGGTGGGAGAGCCGATCGAAGACCTCGTTGATGCGCAGGTGCCAGTATTCGCGTTGGAACCGAACCCAGTCGTCGAAGGCCGGGGCGTCGCGCAGCGAGAAGCCCTCCAGGAACTCACCACGAGGGAGGCTGGCCGCATGTTTGAGTCGGACAAGCAGGTTGCGATGTGCGTCTTCCGGTATGGTCAGCGTCGTGCGAGTCGACGCACGCGCCAACGTCCAGGCTTCGTGGAGGGTCTGGAGGTCGAGTTCGATAGCGGAGGTGAGATTAAGACCGAGGGAGTCGCGTGTGATGAGGAGGTGAGGCACAGGATCAACACCAGCGCCCTCGCCCAGCAGATGACGCAGATGGAGCAGGGTAATGCGAAGGGCTGCCCGGCCATGCCTCGCGTCCCCTTCTGGCCAGAACTGCTCGGAGAGTTTCTTGCGCATATGGAGGCGGCCTTCCACTGCCAGATAGATGAGGAGCGCGAGTTCCTTGCGCGTGGAGAACAGCAGCACCTGATCGGCATGGCGCACTTCTGGCGGACCCAGTAATGTGAAGCATAAGGTGCCCATTTAACGTTCCTTATAACGCTCTGCTGCTATCATGAGATCAGAGATGATACAGAGAAGAGAACAGACTCCACAGTAAGGAACAAAAGGATGTCAGAGAGTTTCAAGTCAACCACCACATATACCTGTCCATTATCGCACAAAACTCTGCTCGAGTGAAAGGAGCGCTCCCATGTCCAGGAAAAAAAATGCCCTGCCCGAAGAGCAGCAGGCCAAACTCATCGAGATGTTGAACCGCCGCTTAGCCGACGCCATCGATCTGCAGTTGCAGAGCAGGCAGTCCTACTGGAACGTCAAAGGTCCCCATTTCATGGCCCTGCGTGAGCTGTTCGACAAGGTCGCCCAGGGAGTGGAGGAGTATGCGAACTTGATTGCCGAGCGCATTGTGCAGCTTGGCGGTATGGCTGAGGGAACGGCGCAGGCGGTCGCCAGGCGGTCTTCGCTCGACGAGTATTGGCTTTCGACTGCAGATGGGAACGGTCACATCGATGCTCTTTCGACGATGCTCATCGCCTTTGGCAAACATGCTCGCTACGCCAGCGCACAGGCCAGCGAACTGCAGGACGCCGATACCGCCGATCTCTTCACCGAGATCGCCCGCGGCATCGACAAATGGCTCTGGTTCGTCGAGACGAGCCAGCAATCAGGCAATTGAGCTGGGAGGGGCGCTTTGCTGCTTGGCAGAAGTGGAAGGTCAGCCTCAAATGGTTCATTTAACGCTTTTTATAACGCTTCATAGCTACCCTTAAAGTAGAGCATGGCTTTCCTCTCCAGGCCCGGCAGGCCCAAAGGAGAGGCAGAAAGCGTGGAGAGCGATACATGTGTATCAAGGAAAGGACTCGATCATGATACTTGCAACGCTTATTCTTGCTGATGTCAATCTTAGTGTGACAAATGTGCTTTGGTGGCTGCTTGTTGGGCTGGTTGCTGGCTTTCTCGCGAGCCGGGTGATGCGTGGGGGAGGCTATGGGCTCATCGGTGATATTGTCGTTGGCCTTATCGGAGCCTTTATCGGAGGATGGTTGGCCGGTTTCCTGGGGCTAGGCTCCTTTGGCCTGATTGGGACGATTGTGGTTGCCTTTATCGGAGCCTGTATTCTCCTTGCCATCTTACACGCTGTCTCTCGCGGAGGAGCATCCAGGTCGAGAGGATGGCGACGGCGGTGAGGGAGTAGTGAGGGCTGGAGGTGTCGGTGACATCTCCCCATGCCTAAAGGCAGGGGCTTCCCACCCTCACGAGTGGGCTTTCCTGCTTCATTGGAAGTTGCCTTTATGCGTAGCAAGCTACCATATCGGGCTTACACTGCCTCCACAGGCATTGACCTTTCCCTGAGCCCCAGGGTAGGTTCTCAAGTCTCATAGCCATCAGGAACGTGGTGTTTGTTCCTGGCAAAAGAAAGAGAGGTGGACATTGGTTGAACACGCGAGTGCTTTTACTGTAGGGAACGATTTACCTACAAACCCACAAACACTCTTCCGTTGTCAATGTGCTAGAACAAGTGTCTCATGGCTGTCTAGACTTTCATTGAATATCCGTAGTGTGAGTATTCAGTGTATGAGTACTCCGCCCTATCCGCCCAAAAAAGGACTCGCTTATATCTCCGTGCCTGAAGGCAGGGGTTTTACGCTCGAATTGATAATCTAAGGAGAACCATCATGCAAGACGCGACCACGCAGAGCGAACTGCACTCCCTCCACAGCGGTGGAGATCTCCCACCCATCAATAATGAGCCAACAGGACCGCCCGGCAACGAACCGGCAGGACACGATGGATCAGCCGGGACACTTAAAGGCGAACCTCCGGTAGCAGGAACGGCGTCTCCGTTACCTGGCAGTGACCCACGCTCTAAGCGACACACTTTCCTTCCTCAAAGGGGATTGTACTATGCAGTGATTGCAGGTATCATTGCAGGTGTGCTCACTGCCCTGCTGACGATTGTGATCACCCTCGTGAATGCAGGAACCTTTCATGCAGCAAGCCGGCAAATTGCTGTGGATAGGTTGACCGTCAGGACGGCTCTTGCCCTGGCGGCATGGGAACTTCTCAATTTCACGCTGAGCCTGCTCGTTGGCTTTGTTGTCGGTTTTATCGTTGGCAGAATAGCCGTCCGTCGTCGGCTCGGCTTCCTGGCGGGCACCCTTGCAGGAGCCATTTTCTACCTGATTACCTTCTTAGTGAGCCTCATCTCCAGCTATCCAGGCAACCTCTCAGTGAATGGCACAACCATGACGACTGGGAGTCTCGTGATCTCATGCTTGCTGCTCTGTCTGTGGAGCATTGGTGGGGGACTCGTGAGTCTGTTCGGAACATGGGTCGCGACCGTGAGGCATCCTCATTATATGAGGCTTGGAGAGTAGCAGAGATGTACGTTATGCAAACGCGCCTCACGTTAAACGAGCAGCCTTCAGACCTGGCGGATTGGCAGAGAAAAGCAGCTTGACGAACCGCCATCGGAGCTAGGCAGCATGGTCATCCGGGACAGCGACACTCCCCGGTCTACGTCCTTTTGCTTCCAGGTGTTTGCTGAGGTCTGTTCGACTAAGTTCTCCTCGGGAAAAGTTCGCTCCAGCGAAGATCGGCTTTGCTGAGCTTAATTAGAGCCACAAAAATAATTTACTATTTCTCTCCTTTAATTTGATAAGCATTGCATTTATTAAAAAATAGTGTATACTTAAAGAGTCTCATGGATATTCTTATGAGTCATGTTCCTCAAGCCATGTTCCTCGTCTGAAATGGCGCTCAGAGCACCTCTCCCTCAAAAGACCGTGATTTCTGGGATGGGCTTATTCGTTCTAACATCCCCTCTGTCGATTTGACGAGGAGCCAGGGATACCACAACGGTCATCTGACATTCCAGAAGACCGCACGAAACACCCTGACTTACAACACACATACGAATGAGCCAATCCGAGTGGTTAAGTAAGGACGAACAGGAACAATAGGTTTCCTGTACAAACATAGTATGATACGGAGTGAATTCTGATGAGTACTCAGGTAAACAGTACGGAACAGCAGGCATATTCTGCTGGGTTCCACATGGCCGAAAATTATGCGTTCAAGTCCGAGCGGGGACTGAGCACGAAGATCGTTGAGCAGATCTCCGAAATGAAGGGCGAGCCAGAGTGGATGCGCAAATTTCGCCTCAAAAGCCTGGCACTCTTCGAGAACCGCCCCATGCCCACCTGGGGCGCGGACCTCTCGGGGATTGACTTCGACAATATCTACTACTATATTAAGCCAGTCGCGCAGCAGGGGAAAACCTGGGACGACATCCCATCAGACATTAAGGACACCTTTGATCGCCTGGGTATTCCGCAGGCTGAACAGAAGTACCTGGCAGTGTGGGTTAAACGACATACAACCACTCCTCGGGTCATCACGGTCGATAAAAATGCGGCCTATCCAAAGGCCTTCAACAAACTGAAAGCGGAAGGGGCCATTCCAGAATCCTACATTTACATAAAAGTCGAAATTTGTTAAAAAGTCGAAATTTTCCATGTCGGAGCAGCGGGACTAGCGGCCAGTCAGAGCGAGTTCCATCCGCCTCAGGAAAAAATAGGCGATGCCAGCAAAAATGAGGCCAAGCTCAAAGCCAATGTCCATCCCATAGGGGGGGTTGAACAGATTAGCGATCGGGCCAACAAAGAGTACCTGGGCGGCACCAAGGTAGACGCCCAGCAGACCAAATGCCATCGAGATCAGCGCAGCCCAGCCCACGGGGAGTTTCTCTGGCCTGTTCCAATCCTCAACGTTGTACTGCCCCTGGCGGAAAATGAAGTGTTCCTCAATGAGGATAATCCCCCAGGGACCAAGCCAGTAGGTAATAAGCAGCAGGAGGTCGCTCAGAGTATTGTTGAAATTGGGGGCGGCCGGGATAGCGATCAGCAAATAAAACACAGCGGCAAACAACGACCACATGATACGGCCGACGCGTTGGAAGGACTTGCCAAGCACCTGCATGGAGAGTCCGATGCTATAGGCATTGGGGATATTGTTGGCAATAATACTCAGCGCAAGCAGAAGCAGCAGGATGTTCCCAAAGCCCCCTAAAGGCCGAGCTACTGCCGCCAGTAGATCGCCACCACTCTCCTTGTAGGCAGTGGTCAAGGCCATGCCAAATATCTCCAGGACAGTACAGGGAATAGCAACGCCCAGGAAGGTGAGCCAGAAGACACGTGACGCCGGTGTCTCTTCCGGCTGCTTGACATTGTAGTCAGCGGCATAGGAACTCCAACCGGTAGCGAAACCGTAAACGGCACCTCCGAAGGAGATGAAGGAAGCGATCTCAGCAATACCAAGCGCAGGTGTAGGGATGATTGACACTTTTGGTCCTGCAATAATCAGCAGAATCAGGAAAATGATGGCTGCAGGTATCCAGGCGTAACGTGCATAGCGATGAACATGCTTGTACCCATATATACTGAAAATTGTGGTCAACACAACAATGATGAGAATAGCCACTGGCCGGGCAATAGTCCCTCCGCTCACTGCTGCTACTAACTGACCACCTACAATCGCGTTGACAGCAGACCAACCAGTACATGCTGCTACGTTGAAGAGCGCCATGATAACCGCACCGCCCCAACCGAACGAGAAACGCGTGATGGTCATCTGGCGCAGGCCTAGTTTGGGTCCCATGGTTGAGAAGAAGGCCACCGGGAGAGAACCAAGAATATTGAAGAGCATGATAGCAGCAGCACTGTCCCAAAACCCAAGACCAAATATGGGGATGGCTATTGCGCCAAGGGCGACAGTTGAAATCACCAGATTCGCCGAAAACCAGATGGTGAAGTTATCGGAGATGCGCACATGCACGCGAGTTTTGGGAGAGACACGTTCAATACCCTGCGTCTCTATACTGTGTTCTTCTGAGATGGAGATAGTATCAGAAGCCATCCAATCAATTCTCCTCGCTTCGCTCGCCCCGCGCTAAAGCAGGGTCTACTGTATAGCCTCG
The DNA here is from genome assembly GCA_955652655.1 of uncultured Ktedonobacteraceae bacterium. Taxonomy (GTDB): domain Bacteria; phylum Chloroflexota; class Ktedonobacteria; order Ktedonobacterales; family Ktedonobacteraceae; genus UBA11361. Next base: position 9,256 of record CATPCK010000272.1, read on the forward strand.
CGCTAAAGCGGAGTCTACTGTACAGCCTCGCGCTAATTTTCTTTAGGCATCGCTGTCCCCCGACCGCTGCTCCGCAGTGAATCCGGCAAAACCTATCTAGACATCCGCACTTAGATCTTCCCAACTCGCTTCGCTGTTGGCTACCATACTGGCAATACCAGCAAAGACCAACCAGCCTACCGTGAGACCACCGACTATGCCCCCCCAAATGTTGGTTGGAATCAGTTGTGGTATCGGCGAATAGGACAGTGTGACAATGATGGCCAGCACGCAGGCAAGAGGCGCAACGATTATGCAAGCCCACAGGACAGGCATGGGAAAGATGCGCTGCGCGTGAAAGCTTCGCCGATCCCGCAAGTAGAGTACCAGCAGATTGATAAACAAGAAAGAACTGGAGATTGCCCATACCATGCTGTGTGCATACAGACTTACTGTGAACAGCTCGTTGGAAAGATTTACGGGATTGCCAAGCGAAATCAGGTATGGCAACAGAAAGACAATCGCCGCGAACAGCACGGCCACGGCAGTCTGGAAAATGATGGCATTGAGAGGGACGCGATTTTCATCGAGCTTTCCCAGGCTTATTGGCAGACGTCGATCAAGAGCGCCCACCAGCAGGAGGCGGGCAAAGATGCTATTGAGAAGGGCAGTGAGGATGATAAAGAAGGCAATCACACAGGTGACGGCGATGCCGCCGATGAACTTTCCAAACACCTGGTCGATGGTGCTGATGATTGAGAATGGCCCACTGCTTGCTGCTCGTGGTCCCTCAACCACGAGCAGAGCGAGGGTGACGATCAAATAACTCGCGAGAACGAGTAGCCCTCCTCGGAAGAGGTGACGTGAAACCACTTTGAGGTCGGTGATCTCGCTGCCCAACGTCATCGAAACGTTTGCACCCAAAAACGCGAGGATGACCGTGCTAAAAAGCACATAGTTTCCTGGCTGAATAGCCAGGTCGCTGGCACGAGTAATGCTCGTGGCCACATGATGGCCAGTCGCTAGCCAGATGAGAGCCGCCAGCCCCAGGAGGGCGATCACGCAGAGCATCAGGATCGTGGTCATGTTGACAATGTTCTGCACCACGCGAAAGCGCTGCATGGACAATATTGCTGAGAGGATCAAAATGAAAACGATAAACACACCTTGTCCTCGGGGTTCTGCAAGCCAGTTGCTGTTGAGTCCCTGCAGTAACGTGACGGCAATTCCTGCACTACCGACCATCCCCAGGATGCCGGGGACCCAGAAAGAGACGCCGACAAAGAAACTCCAGAAACTGCCAAGAGCTTTCTGCGTCCAGTTGTAAAGTGAGCCGTCGTGAGAAAACATCGTTCCCAACTGCGCTGTTGCAATGATGCAGGGAAGGAAGAAGGCGAGAGCGCCGATGATCCAGTAGGTAAAAGCAGCAGCTCCTGCTCCAACAGTTCCGACCGGATTGTTGATGAAGAACATAACCATCAGGAAGATCATCGTCATGTCGAATGTTCCCAGGCTGTGTGGCATTGCCTTGCGCACATAGTCCTCTGATGGAAGTTCTTCTTCTCTTCTGCGCTTCCCTGGGAGTAATGTCCCAATCACCAGCATGTCTCCTTTCTGCCTTGCGTTCAAGTATGTATGCTCGAACACAAAAGAAGTGTACAACAGTTAGCAGGGGCAGTAAAAGCCTCACGCTTCTGCATAGTACTAAATTACTGTAGGAATGCTCCGTTTGACCTGGAAAGCCAACGGCTTCCTGTCGTTACTGGCAGAGCAGGCAATCACTTCATTTTTCGCCAGTAGAGTCGTGTTCGATGTACCTTCTGTAATCTTTTTTGTTGCTGTATAAGTTGATTCTCACTCCCCATTATTGTGTGCATTGCCTGCTCGTTCCCTACGTTTTTGAAGTACTCGAATACATTCAGCCACTGCTCGAACGTTAGTGATGTTGGTGTTGCATCAAGATCGAAGCCCAGTTCTCTTCTCATATGCTTGAGTTGTTGCCCGGTAAAAATGCCTTTGAGGACAGAGCCCAGCGTCGGTCGCCATGTTGTAAAACCATACACGACAAAGTCGCGGAAGCACTGCCTGACCACAGGACTCACCAGGGGCGGCCCTCTTTTGCGCAGTCGCAGCATAACCACGTCAACTCGCGGCTCAGGCACAAAATCCCTGTGCCGGAAACGATGCACAATCTCCACCTCAAACCAGGGCTTTAGCAGTACCGAGCGAAGGGATTCGTGCGGCTTCCCAAGAAACATCTCTGCTGCTTCCTTCTGCATAACAAGGGAAGCGTCCTCCGGCGGGTATTCCGCCGCCGTGAGCCTGGTTACAATAGCCTTGGTGATATTGAATGGAATATTCGCAAACATTTTATACGGCTTACGAGGCAAACGATAGTGCAGGAAATCACCTTCGTGGATAGACACATTGGGCATACCCGCGAATTTCTGAAGAAGCAGAGCTGACAGGCGCGGATCTTTCTCAATTGCGACAACCTGTTTGCAGCGCCGGGCAAGTTGCTCTGTAATGATGCCCTTGCCGGGGCCTATTTCGTACACAACGTCGTCATGACCAATAGTACACCTATCGAGCAACGAGGCAACAAGGCACGGATCCTTCAGAAAGTGTTGCGCATAGAAGATACTTTGATGGAAAGAAGATGACATCACGTGTTCCTTTCAAGATGCAAGGCAAACAGCAGGCACAAAAAAGCCGCAGAGCCATTGGCTCATGCGACTCTATGCGAAGCCCGATCTTGAAAAGACGGTGTGGCAGGCAACACACGACATCCACGTTCATAGACGAGACGCGGAACACGCGTGCTCAAGCAGTAGATCCCAGATGGGCTCCGCTCAGACCTGCCGTAAGCGTATCATTACGCCGAAACCTTTCATAAGCTATCCTTTCAGAACGCGCTTATTATAGCGTACAGGATTGATGTTGTCCAGGGTATTCATCCACCCTAATGTTTTGATATAACAGAAAAACACCATGAGGATGAGGCGCGATAGCAGGTTAAGAAAGGCTAGATAGTACTACTTTTACCTGTAACGCTTGTTATGTCTGGTATAATTAAGATCATCTTGTTACCTTCAGCTTTCCAACCTGGATGCTTTCATGATACATAAATCCTCTATGTCAAGGGCTCTCGCACAAGCGAAGGAGAAAACTCTATGCAATCAAGACCTCGCCGATGGCAGAAAACAAAGCACATTTTTGGTATCATTGTTGCTGGGGCAGGAGTGTTGACACTGGTCATTGTGGGATACAAGATGAACTGGATTCGCTTCAGTACCCAGTATTCCCTGCCAGCGAAGATTCCCTGGGACTGGATACAAGTACTGATTCTGCCAGCAGTACTTACGCTTGCTACTTTATTGTTCATTCGTGCAGAACGCAACAATAGGCAAAAGGTCACGCGGCTACGCAATCAAAATGAGATTATAATTGCAGCCGACAACCAGCGCGAAACTGCGCTGCAAGCATACCTCCATCGAATGTCAGAGCTACTCCTTGAGAAGAACTCGCGTGCGTCTGCACCTGATACCGCGATATGGAATATAGCACGGGCACTGACATTAACGCTGCTACGCCGATTAGACACAGGTCGTAAGGGAAGCGTGCTGCAGTTCTTGTACGAATCTGGCCTCATCAATAAGAATGCAGGCAAGAGTATTCTTGATCTGAGCGGAGCTGACTTGAGCGGGGCTGACCTGAACGGAGCCAATCTCAGTTGTGCCATCCTCAGCGGAGCACTGCTTATGGAGGCCGACCTCAGTGAGGCACACCTTATGGAGGCCAATCTCAATGTGGCTATCCTCAGTGGAGCTGACCTGAGCGGAGCCAATCTCAGCGGAGCTACTCTCACATGGGCCATCCTCACCGAGGCTAATCTGAGCGGAGCTGACCTGAGCGAAGCCAATCTCAGCGGAGCCAACCTCAACGGAGCCAATCTCAACGGAGCCAATTTGAGCAAGGCTATCCTGGACAGGGCATATCTCAACGAAGTAGACCTGAAACTCGCTAACCTGAATGAGACCGCTCTGAGTGAAGCCAAGCTGAAAAAAGCTGACCTGAGCGAAGCCACCCTCAGGTCAGCCTCGCTGGGCGGGGCCGACTTGAGCAAGGCCAGCTTGAGAGGGGCTGACTTGAGCGGGGCCGATCTGAGCGGGGCTATCTTGAGCGGGGTCGAATTGGCCGGGGCTAATCTGAGCGGGGTTACTGTCGGTACTCAACAGATGGATAAGATCAAAACACGCACGATGGCTCTCCCGCATCCTCGCTGATCTAAAACGTAATAGAAATGCTCATCTTTCTCCTCTTTGGATTTGCCGTGAATTTCTTGTCTACATATTATTCTTCGCCACCTGAGAGAGGACTTCTATTAGAGAAACTTCTGTAACGTCACTGCCGTATTACACAAAAGATGTGTTCATCTGTGGGGCTTTCCCAACAATGAAGAGAGAGCTTTCCCTTTGCTGCGGGAAAGGTGGCGTTTTTCCTGCTCACAAAGCGAGGAAAATGAGAAAGAGGGTACGTGATGACATTGTATCCATTTCGCGCTTTGAGTACTATGATAGGTCGGGTCCTGGTGTGGCGTGAACCTGCACGTCCCGAGCCGAATGGTTCACTATCTTCTGAACCTTTATCGCTGCAACCTCTACCAACTCTTCTTGTTATAAGCGCAGAGGACATTCCGCTTGAAGGAATTGAGGAAGATTGGGATTTTGCGGGTATCCTTGACGCAAGCGGCGATGAAAGCGAAGAGAGGGAGGAGAGATGAGGCCTTTTCCTTCTCTCCAACGACGTCTGCCCGGGGTGAGCTACCGGCCAACAACAGTTCAAGTAGTGGCCGTTGGCGGTTGGTAAATTTCCTGGCGCCTTGCCCGTCGATACAACATAACGAACACGACGATGCCGATCACGCCGATTAGCAGTGATACCAGCGGGATGTGAATGCCGGGCGGCACTGTGAAGAATATGGTGCTGGGCAACCCATCCCACAGACCGTGTAACACGGAGACGAAGATATAGGTCACAATCACCAGGCCAGTGATGCGGAAGTGGTCATGCTTGCTGCGCTCTCGGAAGAGTACCGCTGCGAGAATGCCGGTCCAGACACCGTGGCCAAATGGCGTCAGCAGCCCTCGGAGCACCGTCTCTGCTATTGAGGCACCAACATATCCCTGGCTTGAGAGGAAAGCTGTAAAGGCATAGCCCGTGCTTTCGAAAGCGGCAAAGCCCATGCCCACGGCTGCTCCCAACAGCAGCCCATCCATCGTCGTGGCCTTGTGCATATGCCGTGCTAGAAAGATGACCGCCAGGATCTTGACTCCTTCCTCAATCAGCCCAACAACCAGCCCACTGCTAAGAGACAGGCCTTGATTGGGGTTTAATAGCATGGGGAGCAACAGAGATTCGAGTACTGAAGCTCCAAGCACGCCCAGTATACCGCCAAAGCAGAAACTTTTCGCGATGGTTTCCGGCGTCAACGAACTCAAATGCTGGTGGTCGTACAGGAACGTGACAAAAACTACGGGCACTAGAAAGTTTCCGATCAGGATGACGGTCGGGTACAGATTGGGGTTGCTGGTCAGGAACATCACAACCGTCGAGGCGACAAACAAGACGATGCCGGTGAAAAGCACGTGTAGCCAGTTTAGTCCGCGGCGCGGTTCGTTTTTGGCCGGTGGCGTCAAAACGTTTTGAGACATTGCCATCCTCCATTTCCCTCAGAAATTAAGTCCATGACGAGGAGTATCCATCCAACTCTTACGCATACACTAGCTACATTCGGGAATGATGGAGGCAGCAGAGCTAGAAACCTGACGAGCCTGATGACTTTTTGATCATTTCTTCATTGTAGTCTACGCCGATTATACACCTTTTTGGAGACCGCGCCAGGGCAATAGAAATATCAAAAAGCTATCCATCTATCTGAAAGGAGCCTTTGAATGACGACTTGTTGGTGCTCTGACGCACAAACTCTCCATAATATTCCTACGATATCTACCACAGTATCGTATACACGATGAAGCAAAGATTTTGACCAGGATTTGTATGTTTTCACAGATTAGCAGTATGCACACAAACTTGCCATTGCACATGAAAGTGAAGCTAGAGCTTGTTGTGCAAAGAACAGCAGACTGTCGTACAATGGCATCATGGGTATTCTCCACAC
>CATPCK010000273.1 GCA_955652655.1 uncultured Ktedonobacteraceae bacterium
CGATATCAACGCGATGAACGTGGAAAATGGCGTTGTCCTCCGGGAGAAGCCGCAGCAGAAAGTCTTGGACTCTCCTATCGCGTGCGTTCCTCAGAAGAACTGCATCCGGGGTATATTCGTAACCTCATCTTTTTAGAGGAGTACTTTTTTGACTGCGTGGTTCCAAACGGTGCCTTGGCACACATCTTAGAAGCAGTCGAAGCCACCCCAGGCATCACGCTCTCTGCCTTGCGAGAGCAAGATGAACATCTGCGTGTAGATCATGTGTACGCTCTCATTGCTCGCAATCGTCTGTATGTAGACCTCTACACCTTCTGGCTCAAGGATCAGCTGCATCTCCCCCTCTACCTGGATCGGCCAACTGCCGAAGCACATGCCCTTTTGCGAAACAGCCAAAGGAACGCCCCGTTTGGATTCGGAGATGGAGGAAACCTCACCCTCTCAGCTAACGCACTGCTCGATTGGGACGGCAAGCGATGGACCTTACTCAACCTGGGCAAGACGACCACAACGCTTCTGCCGGAAGAGGGCACGCTGATCCAATTGGAGACCCCAGTGTTTCTGCATCTGATAGATACGCATGTCATTCAAGTGAAGGACACCTCCCAAAGTCCCACCATGGCTCTTTCTGCGGAGGTTCATCGGCTCCTCATCGAGGCCGGAGATGAAGCCCTTGAGGTGGCTAACCAGCGGTATCTCTTGGTGGAAGCCTACCAGAACAAGCAACAGGAGATCTATGCGGGCACACCTACGCGTACCATTCGCGATTGGCTGACCAACTTTCGAGACGCTGAAGCTGCCTATGGTTATGGCTATGGCTATGTCGGGCTTTTGCCGAAAACGGCTGCGCGAGGCAATCGAGAACCCAAAGTCACCGAAGAAAGACGCCGTTTACTCGACGAAGCGATTGCACAGTGGTATGCTCGCCCCAAACAACAGAAAGTCCGCGATGTCTTTGTGCTCTACCAGCGCACCTGCTTGGAACAACATATCCAACCTGTCTGCGAACGGACTTTTTATCGGCATGTGAAGCAGGCAAGTGGCCCGGCTTTGACTGAAAAACGCAAGGGAGCGAAAGCTGCGTATCAGGAAAGTACCTGGTATTGGGAATTAGAACACACCACTCCCCGGCATGGCGATCGTCCGTGGGAAATTGCTCACATCGATCATACCCAGCTCGATATCGAATTACTTTCGAGTTTGGGCAAGCCACTGGGCCGACCATGGGCCACGTTTCTCGTCGATGCCTACTCCCGTCGCCTCCTCGCAGTCTATCTGACCTTTGATCCTCCCAGTTATCGCTCAGTGATGATGGTGCTACGGGTATGTGTACGACGGTTAGGCAGGCTCCCTCAGATGCTGGTGGTCGATGGAGGCAAAGAGTTCCGCAGCCGGTATTTTGAAGCGCTGGTGAACACTTACTCTTGCCACAAGAAATATCGCCCTTGGGCTAAACCTCGCTATGGTGCGGTAATTGAGCGCCTGTTTGGGACCACCAATACCAAATTTGTCTTCAATCTACAAGGAAACACCCAGGCCAGTAAAACGGCTCGACAGATGACCAAAGCCGTCAACCCCAAGAACCAGGCGTTATGGCAACTGCCGGACCTGTACAGCTTCCTGTGTGAGTGGGCCCGACGCGGGTCTATGATCAGGAAAAGCACCCGGCACTGGGGCAAAGCCCTCGTGAGGCATGGGAGAGTGGACTGGATCTTGGAGGGCCACGAGAACACCGACGCATTCGCTATGATGACGTGTTTCGGGTGCTGACTCTTCCCGGTTCGCCGCGAGAAACGGCGCTCGTCTATCGTAATCACGGTATTCAGTTTCACTATCTGTTGTACTGGAATGATGTGTTTGCCTCGCCGGGGATCATCGGAACGAAGGTGAAACTGCGTTTTGATCCCTTTGACATCAGCCATATTTATGTTTACGTTCACAACCATTGGGTTGAGTGTATCACCTCGTCGTATTACGGACAGTTGCATGGGCATTCCGAGCGGGAAATCATGCTGGCCAGCGCAGAGCTACGAGAACAGAACCGGGAGAGCCATGTCAGGACGCCGATCGACGCCAAACGTCTGGCTGATTTTCTGGCCAAGATCGAAGCGTATGAGGCGGTGCTGCTCCAGCGCCAGCGGGACATCGAGAATCAGATCGTGGTGTATCACATTGAGCAGAAGTCAGCGGAAGTCGCGAATACTCCTCAGCCAGTTTTACAGGAAATGCTGAACTCACATCGGGCCAACGACGCGACTTTGTCCCGCTTTGCCCCTGTTGATCTGACCACCCTGCAAGCCTATGAGGAGTTTCGCTAATGGAGGAGTTTCTTCATCCGTCGGATGACCTGAATGAGCCTTTACCACCAGAATCCCAGGCGCTTCTCGATCGCTTCAAAGCCTACGCGGTGTGGCATCCCCGGCTGCTCCAGGTACGAACACAGGTGTTAGATACGGTCTGGGAACCTGCAGACGTGGTGTTCGTTGTGGTTTGTGGACCAAGCGGCGTCGGAAAGTCAAAGCTGGCAGAGGTCCTGACCAACCGATTACATACCCCAAAGCCTGAGTTGAATGGGCAAAATCCCAGACGGGCACTCCTGATCAATACTCGCCCCCCCGATGGAGAATTGTTCCACCGCACCAATTTCTATCAGAAAGGGCTGACACTCCTGGGAAAAACCACCTTTGATCGGCACATCAAAGTGGATGTAGCTACTGCTGAACATCTCGTCGAGAAAAAGAGAGCTAGAGGCAAGACAACCACCAGGTACCCCGATGACCCGGAAATGCGTGATGTGTATGAGGAAGAACTTCGGAGACTGAGACTGCGCGCGGTGCTTCTGGACGAAGCCCAACATCTGATCACGTCCGGGGATGGCAAACAACCCAAAGATCAACTCAATTGGATCAAGTCCATGGCCATAGAGACTGGCGTCTTGCATGTGTTAATCGGTACCTATGATTTGCTCCCTTTCTGTAATCTGGACGGGCAAATGGCACGGCGCGGGTCGGAATTTCACTTTGCCCGCTACCATATGGAAGACGAAAACGACTGTCAAGC
>CATPCK010000274.1 GCA_955652655.1 uncultured Ktedonobacteraceae bacterium
CAAGCCCTGGCTCACCAGCTCCAGCACTTCACGCTCGCGATTCGTCAGCGCCTCATCTGGCGAACTGAGATTGAGCGTTCCTACCACCGGCACCGGGCGTTGCTCGGAGAATTGCTCGCTGTACGCTACAGGTAACACCACAAATCCCTGTGCCACCGCCGTCACTGCGGCCTGCAGTTCTGCGTTGGTAGCCCCCATAGGCACCAGGCTCCAACCGCGCAAAGCTATATTTCGCAGCATCGCCAGCGGTCGCTCATCGGCATTGGTAAGCACCACCAGCACGATCCTCCCGTCGTTCGCTATAGCACGTACCACCTCGTCCAACAACTGCTGATCCACGACGATCACGTCGATAGCGGGGAGCTCTATAGTGATCTCCGCGAGGTTCGCCGCCTCGCCCACCACCGCTATTTCAGTGGTGGTGAGCATGGCGCGCAAACCGGCAATCATCATCGGCGTCGGTGCCACAACAAAGACACGTATCATTATTCCCTTTATTCTATTCCTGGTGCTCCAATGCTGCGACGGTGACATCGAGTGTAAGAACGCTGCCCCCTCGCACCAGGCGCATCTGTAATGAATCCTGCCTATCTTTCCTGGCGACGATATCCAGCAGCGACGCGGCATCATCTATCGGTTTGCCTGCCGCGTCCAGCAGCAGGTCGCCTATCAATAAGCCTGCCCTGTCGGCCTGCTCCTTGAGTTCACCCGTCTCCAAAGCTACTACGAGTAGCCCCGAGCCTCGTTTGGAACTCACTCCCGCTTTCTCGCGCAGGCTGGCTGGCAGATCCACCGTCTCTACCTCGATCCCCAGAGAGATTTGCCGTCGCCTGGACAATCCCGCTATCCAGGAGCTTACCACATTACTTGGAATTGATACAGCCAGGTCCCCACCAAAAACCATGGCATTGACACCCACCACCATCCCGTCAGCATTCAGCAGCGGCCCGCCTGAATTCCCTGGCGCGAGTATAACATCCGATTTGATATAGCGTATTTGAAATTCATCCTCGCCCTCAGTAGATCTCGGCGCGCTGACCCCGCTGATGATACCTGCGGTGACAACGCCGCGCTGTCCCCAGGGATTACCCACGGCAAAAACCCATTCGCCCACGCGCAAGCTGCCTGAATCAGCGGCCTCTACCGCTTGCAGATCATCCGCGTTCACCAGCAGCATTGCCACGTCGAGCTTCTTATTGCGATCCATTACTTTCGCATCCAGGCCGCGACCATCCTCTAGATGTACCTGTATCTTCGTAGTATCGTCGGGAACGACATGGTTGTTCGTGATGATATAACCCTCGCGTCCATCGGCTTTCCAGACAATGCCTGTACCGGCGCCGCGTCCCTCCTTGGTCACCTGCACGATGCTCGGCTGCACCCGCTTCACGATTTGCATCAGCGCGTGCGAAAATGCATCGGGCAGCAGGGACGATATCGCCGGAGTCAAAATTGTTTCTTGAGTCATGTATATACCTGTCTATCGCTCTTGCTAACCCTATTTGCGTTGTCCTACGGTTATCTGCAAGGTATGTAATGCGTTGCCACGAATGACTTCAACAGGGACCGTTTTACCAACGCGATTGTTGGTAAGCACTGTCTGCAGATCCTCGGAGTCGTTGACGACGGTACCATCCAGTCCCACCAGGATATCGCCAAGCATCAGCCCGCCCTTCTGCGCTGGACTATCGTCTTCGACTTTTACAATCAACAGGCCATGTTCCTGCGTACGCCCCCCACGTTGCGCGGGTGGAAGATTCACTAACTGGCTGCTGATCCCCATGTAACCGCGTTTTATATACCCCTGCTGCGCGAGCGTATCCGCGATAACCCAGGCTATCGACGCGGGCACAGCAAGCGCGATCCCGTTCACCAATCCTGTGGTCGTGATACCCAGCACTCCTCCCTGCGCATCGATCAATGGCCCACCCGAAAAACCGGGATATGGCGTGGCATCCGTGCGAATATAGCGTTCAAGTGTCGTTCCGCGACCTGTGCGCAGGGGACCCCCGATCGCGCTGACAACACCTGCGCTTGCCATCGGCCCCTCTCCCGAAGATCGTCCCACCGCCAGTACCAGTTGACCGACACGAGCAGCATCTGTCGCGGCAGCTGCGGCGCTCAGTCCCACGTCAGTCACGCGTAAGACGGCCAGGTCTGTCGAGGTATCTCGTCCAACGAATTGCGCGCCAAGTGTGCGGTCATCGTGGGTCTGGATAGTCAAATCTTCCTCACGTTCAAGGACGTGATCCGCCGTCAGGATCAAATCCTTGGCATAGACGACGCCGCTGCCGGGCTGGCGTTGACGGCCATTGACCAGTACAAGTGACGGGCTTACCCTCTCAACTGCGTCGGCCATCTGGTTTGATAATAATCTCAAAACATGCACGTCGTTCTGGTTCGTTGTCTGTTCCATAATCTATTCTCTTTCGTAGTCTCCACGGTAAAGTTCCGTAACTGTACGTAATATATGCCATAGAGCAAAGCCCTACATCAGCCGTTCGACTAGCAACAACCTGGATAAACGGTTAGTGCTGTAGGGGCGGGAGCGGTTTTTCAAGGGTAGGTATTTGATGATGTCGCATCGGAAGGGCCTTCGTACCCGTAGGGGCGGGGGTGGATGATGCGTGGGG